>JANMFP010000613.1:0-3131 GCA_031378135.1 Variovorax sp.
CAAGAGCACTTGCTCGAGCAAATCATCAATGCCCTGCCCGGTTTTTGCCGATACAGCCACAAACGGTGAGCTACCGCCGAACTCTTCAGGAATCACTTCTTCCGTCACCAACTCGCCTTTGACGCGATCTGGGTTAGCTTCGGGCTTGTCGATCTTGTTCATTGCCACAACGATGGGCACGCCAGCTGCCTTGGCATGCTTGATCGCCTCTTTGGTCTGCGGCATCACGCCATCATCCGCTGCAACGACCAAGATCACGATGTCAGTGGCTTGCGCGCCACGAGCACGCATGGCCGTGAAAGCTTCGTGGCCGGGCGTATCGAGGAAAGTCACCACGCCACGCGGCGTTTCGACGTGATACGCGCCGATGTGCTGCGTGATTCCGCCCGCTTCACCAGACGCCACTTTGGCACGGCGAATGTAATCGAGCAAAGAAGTTTTACCGTGGTCAACGTGCCCCATCACTGTAACCACTGGAGCACGAGGCAACAGCTCAGCGGTGAATTCGCCAGCTTCTTCCACCGTAAAGGCTTCTGGATCATCCAAGGTGGCAGCCAAGGCTTTGTGGCCCATGTCTTCCACCAAGATCATCGCGGTGTCTTGATCAAGCGCTTGGTTGATCGTGACCATCTGGCCGAGCTTCATGAGCTTCATGATCACTTCGGAAGATTTAACGGCCATTTTGTGAGCAAGTTCAGCGACCGTGATCGTCTCAGGCACGTGAATTTCTAACACACGCGCTTCAACAGGTGCTGCTGGCGCTTGGTCTTCACGCTCATCACGGCCACGCTTGCCGCGCGGGCCACCGCGCCAATTGTTACGGCCAACGCCACCCGTTGCATCGCCCCGGGTTTTGATTTCTTTCTTCTTGCCATCGGCATCTTTGCCCCAGCTTGAAGAGAGTTTTTCTGATTTGACTTCGGTTTTCTTCGCGCCTGGGCCAGTCGTGGGTGCGCTCGCAGGCGAACCATCTGCCTTCTTTGCGCCGACCGCAGGTTTGTGCAAAGTGCCTTTGACGCTCTCTCGGACAACGGGCTTGGGCTCATCAGCCTTCTTGGCCACCAGCACTCGCTTGGGCGCGCTCATCATCGCGCGAATCGCCTCAGCCTCAGCCAGCGCTTTTTTGCGACGATCCGCTGAATCCGCAGCAATTTGTTCGGGTGACAGAGCGGGAGCAGCCACAGTCGCAGCAGCAACCGGCGCAGGATCCTCAATGGCAACAGGCTGTTTTACCTCGGCGGCCGCCGCTGGCAGCTCTTCTGCAGCCGGGATAACTTGCGTTTTATCTTGAAGCTTGGCACGCGAAGCATCAGCCATTTTGCGGCGCTCATCGCCTTCAAGCGTCATGCGCTGATTGAATTCAGCTTGACGACGTGCCTCTTCTGCTCGGCGTGCTTTCTCTGCCTCGTCGATAAAGGGCGATGCAGGTGAGTCGGATGGCGTGGGCGGCAATGGTGCAGCTGGTGCATCGGGCGCAACGGATACAACTGGTGCAACGGATGCAGGTGGTGTAACCTCAGGGGCTACTGGCGGTGGCACTGGCTCAACCGCAGAGGGTTCTTCTGCAGCAATTGGCGCTTGCTCATCATCGCGCTGCACAAAAGTGCGCTTCTTACGAACTTCCACCTGGATCGTGCGTGCCTTACCTGTAGCGTCAGCCTGCTTGATCTCAGTTGTAGATTTTTTCGTGAGCGTGATCTTCTTGCGCTCGCTTGAGGCCGTTGTGCCGTGACTCGTTTGCAAAAAACTCAGCAGTTTTTGCTTGTCGCCATCGGTGAGTATTTCGCCAGCAGCTGCGTTGGACACGCCAGCACTTTTGAGTTGCTCAAGCAATATTTCAACTGGTTTTTTCAGTTCGTTGGCAAATTCGGAGACAGTGGTGTTTGACATAGTGGGGGGTCTCCATGATCTTTACTCTTTGGCTGCAATATCTGCAGCCTGTGGTGTAGCCGCATCCTCAGCGGTGAACCAATGCTCACGCGCTTTCATGATGAGCGCCTTGGCATCATCGTTACTTTGACCCGTGATCTCGGTCAACTCGTCGATGGCTAAATCAGCCAAATCATCGAGCTTATGAACGCCGTTGGTGGCCAACTTCGCAATCACATCGCTGGGAAGATGACTTCCGTTGAATTCAAAATCGCGCAGATCTTGACTGACTTCTTCAACAGACTCTTCCTTGGCGATCGCCATGGTGAGCAGTGCATCTTTAGCGCGGGTACGCAGCTCATTGACCGTGTCTTCGTCGAAGGATTCGATCTCCAACATTTCTTGCAGCGGCACATAAGCCACTTCTTCGAGCGAAGTAAAGCCCTCAGAAATCAAGATATCGGCAATTTCTTCGTCCACATCCAACTTGGCCATGAACAATTCGCGAATCGAGCCTTGCTCTCCCGCTTGTTTTTCAGCTGACTCGGTCGCATCCATGATGTTGATCTTCCAGCCCGTGAGCTCAGAAGCCAAACGCACATTTTGGCCGCCGCGGCCAATGGCGATAGCAAGATTCTCTTCATCCACCACCACGTCCATCGCGTGACGTTCTTCATCGACCACGATGGAAGAAACATTCGCTGGTGCAAGCGCACCAATCACGAATTGCGCAGGATCTTCGCTCCAGAGCACAATATCCACGCGCTCACCGCCGAGCTCGTTCGTCACAGCGTTCACACGCGAGCCACGCACGCCAACACAGGTGCCAATCGGATCAACACGGGGATCATTGGATTTCACGGCAATCTTGGCACGCATACCAGGATCGCGTGCGGCTGCCTTCATTTCCAATATGCCCTCTTCAATTTCGGGCACTTCCAACTCGAACAAGACCTTGATGAATTCTGGCGAAATACGCGACAAGACCAGCTGCGGGCCGCGCAGATTTCGATCGATTTTCAGTAGGTACGCGCGGACCCGATCGCCGACCCGTAGATTTTCTTTAGGAATCAGTTCTGACTTGGGCAATAGCGCCTCAATCCGGCCCGACTCAACGATCACGTTTCCGCGCTCAATGCGCTTAATCGTGCCAGTAACAAGCTGTTCATCGCGCGCCAGAAAATCAGCCAGAATCTGCTCTCGCTCAGCGTCTCGTATTTTTTGCAGAATGACTTGTTTAGCCGTCTGCGCGCCAATGCGAC
>JANMFP010000197.1:0-4931 GCA_031378135.1 Variovorax sp.
CGCCGCCCGCTCGCGGATGAATCCAGCGCGGTGAAACACACTCTTTTTGGCATTCAATTGCTCGCTCACCGCGTTTTCCCAAAACGGCAAATCGGCCACCACGCCTGTGCCTTTGCGGTCTTCAGGAATCCGTGCCACGCCGGCTGGCGTGAAATCACTTGCACGATGCGGTGCAAGTTTTCCATGGAGCAAAACTTGGCCCGAGCTCGCTGCGAGCTGCCCGCAGAGTAATTGCGCCAGCGCCAATTGCCCATTGCCCGAAACACCTGCAATCGCCGTGATCTGCCCCGCTTGAAGTTGCAGATTCACGGCGCGAAGTTGCTCGCGCTCTGTGAGGCGAGCAGAGACGTTATGCAGTTCGCAAACAAGTGTTTGATCCGAAGCTGCCGCCGCATGCACTCGCTGCGTCTTCTCTACCGCTCGGCCCACCATCCACAGCGCGAGCTGCTGCTGGGATACATCTTTCGCAATCGCCTGAGCCACCAATTTGCCTTGCCGCAAGACAGCCACACGATCACTCACTCGCAGCACCTCGCCCAGCTTGTGGCTGATAAAAATAATGCTCATCCCTTGCGCCACCAAGGTGCGCAAGGTGGCAAACAGCGATTCACTCTCTTGCGGCGTGAGCACCGCCGTGGGTTCATCCAAAATCAAAATTTTTGCGCCACGATACAGCGCCTTCAAAATCTCCACGCGCTGCTTTTGCCCGACAGACAAACTGCCCACCAGTGCATCTGGCTCAATTTTTAAGCCAAATTGCTCACTGGATGCCATCAAACGGGCGCGAGCCGCTCTCTTTTTAGTAGCAATCGACCAGAGGCTTTCCGTGCCCAGCATGATGTTATCGAGCACGCTCAGGTTGTCAGCCAAGGCGAAATGCTGATGCACGATGCCAATGCCAGCGTTCAATGCTGCTTTCGGATCGCCGGGTTTTAAGGGTTGGCCATTGACTTCGATGCTGCCACCGTCAGCTACGTAATGGCCGAAGAGGATGGAGACAAGGGTGGATTTGCCAGCACCATTTTCGCCAAGCAGGGCGAGGATTTCACCGGCTTGAACTTCCAACGAAATATCGTCATTCGCCACCAAGCTGCCAAAGCGCTTGGTGATGTGGCTGAGTGAGAGGGCGGGGGTCAATTTAATTCAAATGGCATGAAATACCGGACGCAGAAGACGCAAAGGTTATGCAGAAGAAATACCAAAAAAACAAAAATAAAGAAAGCAAAAACCAATTCAGAATTATCTTTACGCTTAAATCTCAACTTGAATCTGCATTGGTATTCTTTGGTATTTCTTCTGCGTAACCTTTGCGTCTTCTGCGTCCGGCTGTTCGGAAGTTTCTTTAACTCACCACAGTAACATCACTTAAACGAAGCCTTGGGCTGCGTATCGTCCACCTTCACCGTGAACCTACCCGCCAAAATCGCTTCCTGCTTCGCCTTCACTTTCGCTTTGATATCAGCAGGCACTTTGCTCTCAAACGTGCCCAGTGGCGACAGCTCTGAGCCTTTGAATTTCATCATGGAGTATTGGCCGTAGTCTTCGGCTTTGAATTTGCCTTCTTTCACGAGGCCGAGCGCGCGGTCGATCGTGGGCTCCATGTTCCACAGGGCAGACGCCACCACGGTGTCAGGATATTTATCTTGCGTGTTGATCACATTGCCAATCGCGAGCTTGCCTTTTTCTTTGGCCGCATCTGATACCCCGAACCTTTCGGCATACATCACGTCGGCACCCTTGTCGATCATGGCAAAAGCGGCTTCTTTGGCTTTTGGGGGATCAAACCAGCTGTTGATGAAGCTTACGGAGAATTCCACTTTTGGATTGGTCTCTTTCGCACCCATCATGAAGGCATGCATCAAGCGATTGACCTCTGGGATCGGGAAGCCGCCGACCATGCCGATTTTGTTGCTCTTGGTCATGCCGCCGGCGATCATGCCTGAGAGATAAGCAGGCTCTTGGATGTAGTTATCGAACACGCTGAAATTCGGTGCTTGCGGCTTGCCCGAGCTGCCCATGAGAAACATGGTTTTGGGAAAGTCTTTGGCTACTTTGCGCGCTGCGGCTTCCACAGCAAACGATTCGCCCACAATGAACTGATTGCCGCCTTTTGCATACTCGCGCATCACGCGCTCGTAATCGGCATTGGTCACGTTCTCGGAGGCCTTGTATTCAATCTCGCCACGCGCCTCGGCAGCTTTGAGCGCTTTGTGAATACGGCTGACCCACTGCTGCTCAAAAGGCACAGTGTATATCGCGGCAACTTTCATCTTGGCTTGCGCTAATGCGATGCCCGGCGCAGCAAGAGCTGCTGCTGCGGCTAGCGCGAGGGTGGTTCTGCGGGTGATGCTCATCGTGGTGCTCTCTTTCTTGAGGTTGGTGGTGGGGAAGTAATACAGAAATACCGGACGCAGAAGACGCAAAGGTTACGCAGAAAAAATAACAAAAAAGACAAAAGACAAGAAGATAGCGTGAGCGGATCAATTTTTCTTTGAATTCATTTGTGTATTGGTATTTTTTTGTTATTTCTTCTGCGTACCTTTGCATCTTCTGCGTCCGGCTGTTGAATTGAATTTGAATTTAAAACTATTTCGTTCCAAAAATCCGATCCCCCGCATCGCCCAGCCCCGGCAAGATGTAGCCGTGGTCGTTGAGTTCGCGGTCTATTGAAGCGGCGTAGATGGCCACATCGGGGTGGGCTTTTTGCATCGCGGCTACGCCCTCTGGGCAGCCGACCAAGCAAACGAATTTGATGCTTTTAGGATGAAGTTCTTTTAAGCGATCCACAGCCGCTACCGCTGAATTGCCCGTGGCCAGCATCGGATCGACCACAATCACGTGCCGCTCGTGCATTTCTTGCGGCATCTTGAAATAGTATTCCACGGCGGTGAGCGTCTTCGGATCGCGATACAGCCCCACATGGCCCACGCGAGCGCCGGGCACCACATCGAGCATGCCGTCCAGCAAACCTGTGCCGGCGCGCAGGATGCTCACGAAGACGAGCTTTTTGCCGTCCATCACCGGGCTCATCATTTTCTCCATCGGCGTTTCGATTTCTATATCGGAGAGCGGCATGTCGGCAGGGACTTCATAGGCCATGAGCGCGGCCAGCTCGCGCAGCAATCGGCGGAAGGTGTTGGTGGATGCATCTTTTTTACGCATCAGGGTGAGCTTGTGCTGCACCAAAGGATGATTGACGACGAAGCAATTGTTTTGAAATACGGTGGCCATGAATGGGTGTTCTCGCTGAAGTTGTTATTAAAAGATCGTGCCGTCGGATTCAATCTGCAAGGGTGGAGAGCCTGCACGCAAATTTTGCGCCAACACGCGGCCAGCCGCCCACGTGCCGCCTTCTAGGATACAGGCCAGTGGCATTTCATCTGCAGTTTTGCCCAATTGCTGGCGCACCAAAGGCGCGAGCTCATCGAGCAAAGCCACCGTGAGCGCGCGCCATTCGACGATGAATTCTTCATGCGGTGGGTGTGCGACTTTCGCAGCTTCTGGATGCTTCAAACTGAGCACGCCGCCATCAAGCAGCAGCCCGCCATTTCGGTATTCGGGCAGGCCAGTGAGGGCATCTAAGCCCGTAATTGGTACGCCGCCCCATTCAAAAGGCTCGAGCAAAGAGTAGGTGAGCCACTGCGAAAGCTTGTGGAAGGGAATCCAACCCTCGGGAGAGCTGCTTTTGCCCAAGGCCGCATGCGGCCAACAATCACCCACGGCCTGCCCATCAAATACATTGCCTGATGGCCAGATGCGCGAGAGGGTTTTGAGCAGGAGAGCGAGCAGATCATGCGCTGCTACTGATTTTGTAGCATTCAGCGCAGATTCTTTGCCGGCTAACTGCATAAAAAGGTATAAATTCCCGACTCTAGGCGGATTGGCGCCAAACACTTCGGGCTGCTCGGCCAAGGCCTTGCCCAAACGCCGCAGCAAATTCACGCGGCCTTCTAAGCCAACCAAGGGATTGCTGTCTGTGACTTGAAACGCTTGCGCAAGCTTGATGCTCGATAAGCTTTGCAAGCCTTGCGCATCCACCCGCAAGGGTTGCGTAGCATCGCTCGAAAAAAGCCCGCTGCAAAACGCATGAAAGCTCGCCACGCCCAGCCCCTCAGACCGGGCATGCACCTGCCCTGTGCGCGCTTCTTTGTATTGCCATGAAGCGCCTGCACCGGCATCGAGCAACACGCTCACGACCACCAGATCAATCAAGGTCACCGGATCGTTTGACGCGCCGCTTTGCAGTTCATCCAACCAGGCACGGCGGTGGATGCTGCCCGCTTCAAAATGCCGCCAGCGGCTGTGATACGGAATCTTCAAATCAGGATAACGGCTGCGCGTGGTTTGCGCCACAAGGCTCGCCACGCTGGGCAGGGCATCATCGTGCACCGCGAAATGAGCGGAGTGCCCCGCGCGTGCGCGAGCGAGCAACACGCGTGCTCGGCTGCGCGTCGTCGTGGTGTCAAACAAGGCTTCTAACATGAATCAATCTTGGGTTTTTGAGATCAAATCGATGCGTAGCCGGCATGAAATATGCGCGGAACGCTATCAAAATCATACTTATTCATTCAGACCTCGGCCTTTGGTGGATTTGAGTTGTTCGGCGCTGGGCACCGCCGTGGGCGTGAAATAGCCGGCGGCCATCTTCGCATCCATCTCCACTTTCGCATCATCGGGAATCAGCTCATCAGGAATATTCACGCGCTCGCCCACTTCAATGCCGCTTTGCGTGATCGCATCAAATTTCATATTGCTCATACTGACGAGGCGGTGAATTTTGGTGATGCCCAGCCAATGCAGCACATCAGGCATGAGCTGCTGAAAGCGCATGTCTTGCACGCCTGCCACGCATTCTGTACGAGCGAAATAGTTATCAGCCGTATCGCCTCCTACCTGGCGCATGCGAGCGTTATAGACGAGGAATTTCGTCA
>JANMFP010000222.1:0-6051 GCA_031378135.1 Variovorax sp.
GCTTGCATCCCTAGAACTGCTGATGCCGCAGCTTGTCAGGCGTGAGGCATAGGGCTAAAGTCGTGCGTGGAGGAAAACCATGAATCAAGACACTTCCATCCTCGCTGATCCTGCCGTCTGCGCCTCAGACACAGGCAGGCAGCTCGTGGTGCTGTGCGATGGCACGAACAATACCTATAACTCGGGCGAAGGCACGAATGTCCTGAAGCTACAGGAATTATTGGGCACTGATTTGCAGAGCAGCCTCGTGTTTTATGACCCTGGCGTGGGCAGTGCTGCATTCGCACCAGAAAACACCTTGAGCGGTTGGTTCAAACGCTTTCGTGAGCGCGTCGAGGGCTTGGCGTTTGGCTCTGGCGTGTATGACAACATTACCGAGGCCTATACTTTCTTGATGCGTGAATACCAGCCGGGTGATCGCATTTATGTGTTTGGATTTTCGCGCGGGGCATTCACTGCGCGAGCGGTCGTTGGCTTGGTCAATGCCTTTGGATTGTTGCCTCAACAGAGTGAGAACCTGATTCCCACACTGCTCAATATCTATTTCAAAGGAACGAATGACTCAGTTGAAACGGCTTGGGAAAAACTCACCACGACCGTGATGCGATGGGAGGTCGCGCAAGGCTCTCGCAGGGTTCTGAGCCAGAAACTGAAAGAGCACGCCGTTCCCCTGCAGCGGCGCAGCGTGACGATTCATTTTGTTGGCGTGTGGGATACCGTGGAATCCATTGGCATGATTCCGGGCCTGCGGGAATCCATCAGCGCTCAGCCGACGCTGACGAATAAAAACGGAACGCGCAAATGCTTCACGCATGTGCGCCAAGCGCTGGCTTTAGATGAATATCGCCTGCGCTTCGCGCCGCGCATGTACGACGAAAACGACACAGAAGCGAATGAGCATGGGCAAAGCAGCCAGCAGCGTTGGTATCCGGGTGCGCATTGCGATGTGGGCGGCACATATGGCGATAACGCGCTGATCAGCGAGTCGGCCAAGCATTGGCTCATCTCCGAGGCTTTGGGCAAAGGCTTAAAACTTAGTGCGCCCTTACCTGCTGCGCCTTCGCTGAGCGAGACCCGTCCTGTGCTACACAGCGAGCTGTATGACATGCCTTATTGGTCGATTGCGGGCATGGCAGTGCGAAAGTCAACTTATGGTCATGCCGCGCCTGATTTCTCAGGGATTCGCTATCCGCAAAACACTGTTTGGAATAAGCGCCGTAGCTTGGGGGCGGCTGTGATTGCTTTCGGTGTATGCCTGCTTTGCTCGTTGTTGATGGCGTGGGCTGCCAGTGGCAAACTGCCCACTGATATACAGCAATGGTGGAATGTTTCGAGCGCGTTTGCCGAGTGGTCATTACATGCTTGGCGCGGCTCAGAAGCCATGAATCCCTTGCTGATTCATGGTCACCTCAAAACCGCCTTCTTCATCGATTTTTTCTTCATTGCGGCCTATGGCTATCTGATGGGTCTGATGGTCACGCGCTCTTTTGCATCTTTGGCTGGGCTAAACAGCTTCAATAGCTCAGGCGTGGATTCGCGCGCGCGCTGGCTCAACCGATTGGGGCATGGCATGACGTTCTTGGTTATTGCCGACATCATGGAAGGTGCGCTCGCTTTGACCTATCTGAGCACCTTGGGCGAGCTATGGGCTTGGCTGAGTGGCCTTTTGGTCATATTGATCAGCCTGGCCGCCTGCACCAAATGGCTCGGCTTAGGCATGTGTGTCGCGTTGATTCTGTGGGCTGCCGGCGCAGCCATAAGACCTCGTGCAAATGAAACTGTAAAACAGTAACGCAGGATTGAGATGAAAACTTTTAACTACCTCATTGAATCAAGCACGCTATCTTTTGGCGGAGTGCAAGAAGCGATTCGCCGTTTGCTCTTGGATGGCCTGGATGTACGCGTCACGCCCGTCAGTCGCAATCGCGCTTTGATACGTTCTCACATCCTGGATGCGATTCGAATCCAATACGGAATAGATCCATGGCAGTATCTCAGGCAAAGTGGCGTAGAGATCGAAAAGATCACCGCTATTACAGACGACGTAACCCTCGCACTCATGGCGCACCGCGCCATCAGCGAGCTCGATGATCGGCCAAGCGCACCGTCAGCAGCCTCTGCTGAAATTGCAACCGCTTTTGATTGGCATCTGGAAAAAGTCAATGCGCCACAAGCTTGGAGCATGCTTGGAGGGGTTGATCATATTGCTTGGCGTTGCAAAGTCGGGCAAATTGATACTGGCTTTTTGCCGCACCCAGCGTTAGGGTTCGATGCTGCTGGTGGCAATAGTTCTTGGTTCGACACCGCGAACAGTGCCAATTTTTTCATTCCCAATCCTGATAGCGGCAGTCAGCAAGGAGGATCTCAAGGCCAAGACCCACAAGTAGGCCCTTTCTGGGGTCATGGCACACGCATCGGTGCGGCAATCTCCGGTTTTGCACCTACAGCAACTGGTGGTGCTTTTTACGGTGGTGCGCCACGTGTGCCACATTGCATGGTTCGCATTTCCGATACTGTGATCATCAACGATCAGCAAACCGCCTTAGCGCAAGCTATCCGCCATCTGGTCGATGCTGCTCAAGTGGACGTGATTAACCTCAGCATGGGAATCGCGCTAGCTGGCATCAAATCAGATCTAAAAAGAGCGCTTGATCACGCATACACGAACGGTGTGATCATGATTTGTGCAGCAGGCCAGCATATTCCCAAGGTGGTCGCACCTGCTAGGATGTCTCGAACCATTGCAGTAGGTGGTATCAATCGAAGCGATCAAGTCTGGGCGAGCGCAAGCTTAGGTCCAGAGATTGATTGGTCTGCTCCAGCTGCAGATTTACGAAGAGCTACACGGAAAAAACCAAATTCGCCGTTTATCTACGCGCTTGATGGCGATGGCACCTCCTATGCAACCGCTTTGAGCACGAGCGCTGCAGCACTTTGGCTGACTCATCGCTCGGCTGAAATCGCAGCAGCGTATGGAAAAACATGGCAGCGCGTTGCCGCCTTCAAGGAATTGGGCAGGAGCATTGCTCGCGTACCTCAAGTCTGGGGTTCTGGCGTAGCAGGCACTGGCATTTTGGATATTGAAGCGATACTGACGGCTCATCTGCCCGCCTCAGCAAGCCTTGCGAAGGAACCTGCGAATTAGCGATGGTCAATTTATCAGCAAGGCGGCAGGTTGGCTATGAGCTCCATTAGCTTTGAGCGCGACACCTCTGGGCGCGCCAGTGCAGCTTTACCAGCTTCATCCACCCCGTGAACAGCAAAGACATTCTTGGCAAGATCAATTCCAACGGTTACGATTGCCATGATTTCCCTTCCCATAAAACAAGTGAGTTGATGAAAAGTACGACCTCTCCAACTTGGCACTTTGTTACCGTAAACCACAACCCAACTGGGGTGCGGCTTGCTTGGGACGGGGAAGTTCCTTTCATTCGTTAGAGCTAATTAGATGCGCAACATTCTTGTTCTCGCTACCGGCCTGTTCATCTCCGCTGCAGCGGATGCGGCGGATGTCGTGGCTTCATTCACCTTGCCTAGCAAAGTCAAGGTCAGAATCGTTGAAGCTCCATTCGCACAGGGCAGTCTGGCATTTGACGAGAAAAGACCCTGCGTCGTTGAGGGTCAAGTGCCCTTCGGCACGAATTGCAGTCGACCTGAAACGTATTTGAAAGAACTGACGATCTCCTACGAAGGAAGAACTTACCAGTTGGACACATCATCAATGTTCAACGCATGGCACGGGCGTCCTCTTGTAACTCTGCCGCCAAAAGGAGTGAAGGGGCGAGGACTCAGGTACTTTGGTGGCTATTGTGCTAATTCAGGAAGCTGTATGGTCCGAGGACTGTTCTCTGACGGAGCGGGAACCTTCGTTGCAGAATGGACGGTAAGTGGGGGGATCGCCGTACGTACGGTTCTCACGAATAGTCCGGATGTGAAGGCCGCATTCGTTCGGAACATCGACGGAGTGGAACCGTGAGCTCTAACATGGCAGCCAACACGGACGAACTCGCGGCACGCTTTCACGCGCCTGAGGTCCGCCGGTTGCTTCTACGTTAGAGCGATTTTCAAGCCTTTTGAGCAGTTCGCCGGCAATAATACTGCGCGGAGTGCTATTGAAAAAAACAGCAGCTTACAGCTCTTCTGTATAGATCTTTGACGACGCTGCGCTGCATGGCGCTGAGGTATTCTTCCTTATCGGCGCGATTCCAGTCCACCACTTGCTGGATTTCTTTTTTGAAGATCAGATCGAGCCAAATTCGCCTGGCGCGGCCGTTGCCTTCACGAAAACGGTGCGCCACATTCATCTCTACTTGCCAGCATCATCTGAGAACTTCTTGTAATTCCGTCATCAGAATGCAGTTAATAGGAATTCTTAAAAAGCTCAGTATTAACGAAGATTTTTAAGCATTTTTGGCAGCTAGCAGGCGAATATACTGTGCAGAGTGCTATGCAATTGATAGTGATTAGCTGTACGCAGGTAGAGCGGCAATACGTGCTTTAGCGGCTGCATCATCGCGCTTCAAGCGTGCCACGAGATCGCCAGCGGAGTTCATTTATCGGAGGCGCGGGTTTCTTCTACTTTCTCTTGCGCAACCCCAATTGTTGCTTCGTCGTACCATTCTTTTTGATGGATGATTCTGGCGACAAAATTCACGTCCTGTTTTTCATACCGCTTGTGAAAAACGAGGTAGCCAGTGGCGCCAAAGTCGATGACAGATTTTCTGACGCCGGGCCGATCTGCCAGAGGTGATCCGCTTGACGGATACATCTCAATGTAATCAATGCCTTTGATGATCGTATCGAGCGCCTTGCTAGCTATTTTTTCATCGTACTGAGCAAGAAACTGATGCAAGCGCGCCAAGTCACTGCGGGCGGCATTGGAGTATTTTATGAATGACATTCTGGCAGTTTGGCGGTCGGGTTAGTTTCGAGCTCCTTCGCCCATGCCTTGACTTCCGAGTGGGTGATGTGCAGCCCAGTTGTTTCAAAATGACCCATAGAATCATCAACGCTTTGCAAAATGGCTTGCTGTGCTTCTTCAACCTTGAGGTAGCGCTCGATCGCTTCTTTCATGAGGTAGTGAGATGTCCGCTTTTTTGAGACGGCAAGGCACTTGAGACGATCACGATACGATGCGTCGAGTTTGAGCGTCACGGTTGATGCGCGTGGTTTGGTAAGTGCTTCGGCCATGGTGTTACCTTTTAGGTGATACGTGACACTATTTTATTTGAATGGCTTATGTGGTCAAGCTGTGTTGACATGTCGTTTTCGCTGGCCACGGCTCAGGCTGTTGCAAACGACAAGATCACGTTATCAAAAAAAGGCTTGGAAAACTGTTTTTAACAAGCTTTCCAAGCCTTTTGGGCCACTAGCCGGCGAATATACTGCGCAGCGTGCTATGTAATTGATAGTGATTAGCTGTACGCAGGCAACGCCGCAATACGCGCTCTTGCTGCCGCATATTCGCGCTTTAAGCGTGCCACGAGGTCACCAGCAGAGGTAACTTCTTTGATCACGCCGATGCCTTGGCCGCAGCCCCAGATGTCTTTCCAAGCTTTGGCGCCGCCTTCGGAGCCGAAGTTCATTTTGCTCGGGTCGCTCTCGGGCAAGTTGTCTGGATCCATGCCGGCGTTTTTGATGCTGCCTTTGAGGTAGTTGCCGTGCACGCCGGTGTAGAAGTTGGAATAGACGATGTCGTCGGAATTCGATTGCGTGATCATCTGCTTGTATTCATCGGCGGCGCGGGCCTCGTGCGTGGCGATGAAGGGCGAGCCGATATACGCCAAGTCTGCGCCGGCGCATTGCGCAGCAAGGATGGCATCGCCGCTGGCGATTGAGCCGGAGAGCGCAATCGGGCCATCAAACCACTGGCGAATTTCTTGCAGCATGGCAAACGGGCTCTTGGTGCTTGCATGGCCGCCTGCGCCTGCGGCCACGGGGATGAGGCCTGTTGCGCCCTTCTCGATGGCTTTGCGAGCAAATACGTTGTTGATCACATCATGCAGCGTGATGCCGCCCCAGGCTTTCACAGCAAGGTTGACGTCTTCGCGC
>JANMFP010000250.1:0-2159 GCA_031378135.1 Variovorax sp.
GGCCGCTTGTGGCAACCTCAAGCGCACAGTGCAGCCCTCTGACGGAATCACCTACGCTGCAAAAATTGACAAATCGGAAAGCGCCATTGATTGGCAACTCAGCGCAGCCCAAATTGAGCGAAAAATTCGCGCCTTCGCGCCTTCACCGGGCTGTTCAACTGTGTTGCGCGGCGAAGTGATTAAGCTTTGTGACGCGCAAGTTGTACATGGCATTCACTCTGAAATCAATAGCACTCTGAGCAATATTTCTGCCGCCCAGGGCCGTATATTGTTTGCAAATGCTGAAGGCGTGGATGTGTTGTGTGGTGAGGATAGCGTATTAAGAATCACCGAGCTGCAACGCGCGGGTGGCAAACGCTTATCCGCAGCTGAATTCTTGCGTGGTTTCCCAATGACAGCGGGTGAAGTATTTGAAAGCGTCGTTTGAGTCAAAGCGCTGAACCACGCCATTTTTGGCAACACCCGGAGTTTCGCGAAGGCGCGCGCGCCATGCTGCCCGTTGCGCCCGGCATTGCTTCTTGGGCTTTGATGACAGGCGTGGCGATGATGAAATCTGGCCTCTCGCTTGTCGAGAGTTTGGCCATGGCGCTGATCGTGTTTGCGGGCAGCTCCCAGCTTGCCGCGATGCCGCTGATCATTGCTGGTGCGCCGATGTGGGTGATTCTGGCGACTGCCTTTTGCGTGAACCTGCGCTTCGTGGTGTTCAGTTTGCATCTTCGGCCTTACATGATGCATTTGCCGCTGTGGCGCAGGTTGCTCGGTGGGTATCTCACCGCAGATTTAACCTATGTGTTGTTCACGAGGCGCTTTCCTCATCCCGCCGATCATGCTATCGAATCGGAAGCATCCAGCACAAATTCTATGCCGGCTACAAGCCAAAATGATCTTAAAAATAGCGAAAAAACTTCACAAGAAAATCTGCAACAAAATCTGCAACTCAAACGCGATCAACAGCAAGCCTATTTGCTAGGCAACAGTTTGGTGAATTGGGCGTCGTGGATGTTGCCTTGCGCTGCCGGTGTGCTTTTGGCGAACTGGATTCCGCAAGCTTGGGGCTTGGGCTTTGCTGGCATCTTGGCTTTGGTGGGCATCGCTTGCTCGCTTGCAAGCAGCCCCTTGCGAATCGTCTCTGCTTTGACGGCAGGAGCTGCTGGCGTGGTGGCGTTTGCGTTGCCGCTGCGCTTGAATATTCTGGTGGCGATTGGTGTGGCGGTGGTCGTCTGCTTGAGCTTGGAGCGTTTCCGACCTGTAGCAGAGAAAATGGAGAAAGCGCCATGAGCGGCGAAACCGATCTCTGGACGCTTGTCACGGTGCTCGGCCTTGCCGTGGTCACAGTGATCACGCGCTCATTTTTCTTCATCAGTCGCAAGGATTTCTCGCTGCCTCATTGGGCGCAACGCGGCTTGCAATATGCACCCATCGCTGCATTGTCAGCAGTCATCATTCCAGAAATCGTGATGACTCAGGGCCAACTGATTTCCACATTACAAGATGCGCGAATCTTTGGTGCCATGGCGGGTGCGGCGATCTTTTATTGGCAGCGCAACACGCTCTTTTGCATCCTCGGCGGTATGGCGGTGTATTTGCCTTTGCACTTGATGTTGGGATGGTGACTTGTAGCGATATCACTCTTTGTGATCGAAAAAAACTACTTCAACCGCTTGATCAAGCTCGAAGTATCCCAACGCTGGCCGCCCATGCTTTGCACGTCCGCATAGAACTGATCGACCAAAGCAGTGACGGGCAAGCGCGCCCCGTTGCGTTTGGCTTCATCGAGAACGAGGCCTAAATCTTTACGCATCCAATCCACGGCGAAGCCAAAATCGAATTGATCGGCCACCATGGTTTTGCCGCGGTTGTCCATTTGCCAGCTTTGCGCGGCGCCTTTGCCAATCACATCAAGCACGAGATTGACATCCAAGCCCGCTTTCTGGCCAAACGCAATCGCCTCCGATAAGCCTTGAACAAGACCCGCAATCGCAATCTGATTGACCATTTTTGTGAGTTGCCCCGCGCCTGCTTCACCCATGCGCGTGAAGGCTTTTGAGAATGCCATCGCCGCAGGTTTGGCGGCATCAAACGCTGCTTGATCGCCACCACACATCACAGTGAGCATGCCGTTTTGTGCACCCGCTTGGCCACCTGAGACAGGGGCATCC
>JANMFP010000272.1:0-8869 GCA_031378135.1 Variovorax sp.
CGCTTTTGCGCATAGGCCATTTTGAGAGGCGTGTGCTGCGTAGCTGCGAGCGAATTGATCGTGAGATCGTGCGCAGCTTCAGGATCGAGGCCAAATAAAAACGGGCGGGCGAGGGGGTAAGGAATGAGGGACATGGATAATTGCAGCCATGACACAAGATGAATTGAAAACTCTCGTAGGCCTTGCTGCTTTGCAATATGTGGTCAAAGGTGAAATTGTAGGCGTGGGCACGGGCTCCACGGTCAATAAATTCATCGACGCGCTGGCCACGATCAAATCGGAGATCAAAGGTGCGGTCAGTTCATCGGTTGCATCCACGGAGCGGCTCAAAGCTTTAGGCATTCCTGTGTTCGATGCGAATGAGGTGAGCTCTCTGGCTGTTTATATCGACGGCGCAGACGAAATTGATCACTCGGGCTACATGGTCAAAGGCGGCGGCGCGGCGCTCACGCGCGAGAAAATCGTGGCTTCTCTGTCAAAGAAGTTTGTGTGCATAGCGGATGAAACAAAATTAGTGAAAACACTGGGCGCGTTTCCTTTGCCCATCGAAGTGATCCCCATGGCGGCCGAGCGCATCGCATCACTCTTTGCAGCCAAGGGTGGCATTGCCAAACTACGAATGAAAGATGGCACGCCACTCATCACCGACAACGGCCAACATATTCTCGATGTGACAGGTTTGCAAATCTCTAGCCCTTTGGCTTTTGAATCCGAAGTCAACCAATGGCCGGGCGTCATTACCGTGGGCGTGTTTGCGCATCAAAAAGCCCAGGTCTGTTTGCTGGGGACTTCGAAAGGCGTGACAACGCTTGATTTTTAATAACGCTTGATTTTTAAGGCTTTTTGACTTCTAGCCGGCACAAAACATGCACCAAGTGCTATCAAATCAGAAGCGAATGCCTGCTGGATTACTGGGCGCGGGCTCAGCAGCCGGGGCTGGCGCAGGTGCGGCGGTAGCTGGTGCGGGTGCTGCAACGGGCGCAGCGCGAGCCACCAAGGGGCTGGGGGCAGGATTGCGGTAGCCAGCGGGAAGCTGGGAAGTTTTTGGATAGCCAGCGGCATCCAAGAATTGCGTCCACTCGCTTTCAGAGTAACCCTTCATTTGCTGACCGCCCACTGTTGCCACTGGCAGGCTCGTGTCGCCAGTCAAGCGTTTGAGCGCTTCAAGATCCGCGGTAACTTCTACGATGCGCTCCGTAAAAGGGATGCCGCGAGTGCGCAGCATGTTGCGACCTGCATCACAGGCGCTGCAATCCTTGCCGGTGTAAAGCGTGACGGGAAAGCGCTGCGCCACGTTGCGTAGCTCGAAAGGCAGCGCAGCGCCGCCATAGCTTTCGGCGAACGAGCCACCGCGCCCCGTCGTGACCTTCGCATTGGCTGACGGCGGTGGCGGTTGATCAGAAAAAGTCACACGCCCATCGGGCCCAACGATGCGATACAGCTGCTGGGCTACGGTTTGAGAAGAAAAAGCGAAAAGAAAAGCATAGGTGGCCGGCAAGAATGCTGCGTAGAGTGCTACTTTTTTCATAGTGACCTCGTCATCATGTCTGATGTAAAAAAAACAATGGTAGTCCTTTTTTCAAGCCATGCCACTGTGGCGAAGCAACGCGTCTGATTGCGGTGCTCTGCCTCTGAACGCAGCAAAGCTCTCTGCCGCTGACCGGCTGCCGCCTACTTCGAGTACTTCTTGGCGATATTTACGCCCAACATCTGCTTGAGCAGCCGCCGCTTTGCCGTTGCTTGCTGAGGCCTCTTCAAAAGCAGCATAAGCATCGGCGCTGAGCAACTCTGCCCATTTGTAACTGTAATACCCTGCTGCATAACCGCCGGAGAACACATGGCCGAAGCTGTTGGGCGTGCGCACCTCGCTTGGCCGTGGCAACACGCCAACCTCTTTGTGTACTGCACGCGACACTTCGAGCGGCTCAGCCAATCTGCTGTCGGCCTCCATGTGCATCAGCATGTCAAACAGCGAAAACTCAATTTGACGAATGGTTTGCAGGCCGCTTTGAAAATTCTTGGCAGCCAGCATTTTTTCAAACAACTCGCGAGGAAGTGGCGCGCCGGTATCGACATGCGCCGTCATGTGTTTGAGCACATCCCATTCCCAGCAAAAATTTTCCATAAACTGGCTGGGCAGCTCCACCGCATCCCACTCCACGCCGCTGATGCCGCTCACATCGCGCTCGTTCACTTGCGTGAGCATGTGGTGCAGGCCGTGGCCGAATTCGTGGAACAGCGTGATCACATCGTCATGCGTGAGCAAGGCCGGCTTGCCCACCCCGTTCATGATGACGCCATCAGCGAAATTGCAAACAAGATGCGCCACGGGGATTTGCAACGCGCCTGTGTCAGGCCGCAACCAACGCGCCCGCGCATCGTCCATCCATGCGCCGCCGCGCTTGCCGTCTCGCGCGGGGGTATCGAGGTAAAACTGCGCGATCTTCACCCCACCACGCATCAGCGCATAAAACTCCACCTTCGGATTCCACACCGGCGCTTCATCGCGCTGAATGTCCACTTCAAACAGCGTCTGAATGATGTTGAACAAGCCCGCAAGCACTTTTGGCGCAGTGAAGTATTGCTTGACCTCTTGATCGCTGAACGAGTATTTCGCCTCTTTGAGCTTCTCGCCGATATACGGCCAATCCCAAGCCTGCGGGTCTGGCAGCCCCAACTCTTTGGCGGCAAATTCGCGCATCTCGGCCACATCTTTTTGCGCAAACGGCTTAGCACGTTGCCCCAAATCGCGCAAGAATTTCACCACTTCATCAGGCGAGTTAGCCATCTTCGGCACAAGCGAAACCTCGGCAAAATTCGCATAACCGAGCAGCTTAGCTTCTTCCTGCCGCAGCGCCAAAATCTCTCGCATGATCGGTGTGTTGTCGAATTTGCCAGCTGGATGCAACTCGCTGGCAGGAAACAACTCGCTCGCTCGGGTGTTGTGTGCCATGTAGAGAATTTTGCGCAACGCGCTGCTCTTGGCATACTGCATCACAGGCAAATAACAAGGCATTTTCAAAGTGAGCTCGTAGCCGGGCTTGCCGTCAATATCCGCCAATTGCTTCGCGGTGGATTTCACATCATCAGGCAAACCATCAAGCTCATTGTCTTGCGCAAAGTAAGCAAACGCCTCGGTCGAGTCCAGCGTGTTCTCACTGAATTTTTGGCTCAACTCAGAGAGCCGCGTTTGAATCGCTGCAAAGCGCTCCTTGGCCGCGCCAGCCAACTCCGCACCACCGAGCTTGAAGCTTCGCAGCGCATTGCTGTGCGCCTTTTTCTGCTCAACATTCAGACTCGCCACGTCAATCGCTTTGTATTTGGCAAACAAGCGCTCATCCGAGCCCAGCGCGGTATAAAACTCACTGACTGCGCCCAGCTTTTCGTTATAAGCCGCCCGCAGCTGCGGCGTATCCGCCACTGCATTCAAATGGCTTACCGCGCCCCAAGCCCGCGACAGCTTCTCCGTCTGCACATCCAGCGTGCTCGATAGCTGCCTCCAATCCGCAGGAAACTCCGGCGCAGTGACTTTGTCGAGCGCGGCCAGCGCGTTCGCAATCAACGTGTCCACCGCCTGCGCCACATGGCCGGGCTGGATGCTGGCGAACTGCGTGAGGCCAGAGAAATTGAGAAGGGGGTTGGTTGTCGTCATGGCATTCAAGTGTGGGTTCGCCGCATGATAACAAGATCGACTTTTGCCAGCGAGTGGCAAGGGATGAAGCATCAGGTTGCGCTTGGCTTGGTTCATAGCACTTACAATCACATTTTCCATCATACTTTTAAAGGTACGATTTACCATGCTATCCATTGCAGCCAACGATCTTAAAACCCGAGGTATTGCTGCCATTGAAGCTGGCCTTGCACAGCAAACTGAGGCCGCTATTTCCGTGCGCGGTAAGCAGCGCTATGTGGTCATGCTTCTGGAGCAATATAACTTTTTGCGCGAATGCGAGCTAGAAGCTGCCTTGGCGCAGTCGCGCGCCGATGTTGCCACCGGGCGCTTCCGTGTACAAACTGCGCAAGAGCATTTTGTTGAGATTCAAGCCGAGTTGGCGAATGAGAAAAACTAATCCCGCGCGGCTTCTGCCTCAGACCCCACAAGCCTATCGAATTCTGTTCACGGAAGACTACAAGAAACGGGCCAAACGCTTTCTTAAAAAACATCCCGAACTGAGTCAGGCTTATCTCAAGACCTTCACACTTTTAGAGATCAACCCTTTCCATCCGTCATTGCGCCTGCATCCGCTCAAAGGCAACTTAGCTGGGTTGCACTCAATATCGATTAATCTGTCCTACCGCATCACGCTGGAGTTTCTAATTATCGACAGGCAGATCACGCCTATCAATGTGGGCGATCATGATGCGGTGTATTGACAGATTCGAAGGCAAGTTTTAGAGCTGGCCTATTTTTTACAAAATATCGCGTTAAACCCGCCCCAGAACTCAGTTTGGGGGATTGCACGAAAATCCAGTTTGTCGTCACTGCGTCTTAATGTGCGAACTACGCGCCCCTTAGCTTTTGGCAACGATTAATAGACAATCATTTTTATGGCTGTTTGCTGAGCCGTGCAATCGATAGCATGCATCATCTTGGTTGAACGATACGTATCTCCTTCAACACTCTCTTTTGGTTGCTTATGATCGACCAGCATCCAGCTGCGATGAACACTTTTTTCATGACGCTCCGAAATCTAACTTTGCTAGTCTCAATCCCGCCCAGTCTTTTTCACCGACTTCATCTTCGGCTTGGCCCGCTTGACGGAGCCGCCGCGCGTGATGCGTTCGTTGCCTAAAACGCGCAGGGTTTTGACTTCTCTTCGGCCTGTGCTGCGGCTGGTTTTGGCAAATTTGACTTCCTTCGGGCCGCGCATGCGGTCTTCATCACGCTCTTTTTCGCCTGTTTTTTCTGGCATGGGCCGCCAGAGCACCAAGAGTTTGCCAATGTGTTGAATGGGGGCGCACGAGAGATCGTCGCAGAGCTTGAGATAAGCGGCTTCGCGGGCGGCGCGATCGTCACCTGTCACGCGCACTTTGATCAGGCCGTGGGAATGAAGTGCCAGATCGATTTCTTTTTGTACGCCGGGGGTGAGGCCATCGTTGCCGATGATGACAACGGGGTCGAGATGATGAGCGTCGGCGCGGTGCGCTTTTCGCTCTTGGATGGTGAGTTCTATTTTTGACATGATGATGATTGAAGAGGCATTTGGCCACTCATGGGACAATTATCCCCTGCGCAGCATTGCTGCCACATTTTTTTTCCCATGAAGATTAAGTCTAAACAAGTCAATAAAGCGTGGTTTAACGACCACATCAATGATCCTTACGTCAAGATGGCAGCCAAGGATGGCTACCGTGCACGCGCCGCATACAAGCTCAAGGAAATCGACGAAAGCTTGAAGCTTTTAAAACCTGGCCAGGTGATTGTGGATTTGGGCTCCGCGCCAGGCGCTTGGAGCCAGTATGCGCGGCGCAAGCTCGCCCCGAAAGATGAGATTTCAGGCAAAGGCGGTGGCGCTGCAGTAGGCGAATTGAATGGCGTGATCATCGCTTTAGATATCTTGCCGATGGCGCCGATTGAGGGTGTGCAATTCATTCAAGGGGATTTTTCCACGGATGCGGTGTTAGATGAGTTGCTCTCAAAAGTAGAGCAGTCTGCACAGATTCCAAGCCGGCCAGAAGATGAAAATGCTTCTGAAAACGCATCTAAAACACGCGATTTAAGAGTCGTTGATATGGTGATCAGTGATATGGCACCCAATCTTTCTGGCGTGGCATCCAGCGATTCTGCGCGCGTGGCTGAGCTGGTCGAACTGGCGGTCAATTTCGCGCAACTCACGCTCAAGCCAGAGGGCGCGTTGGTGGTTAAGCTCTTTCATGGCAGCGGTTATAGCCAGCTTGTGGAGCTGTTTAAAAAGACATTTAAAGTTGTCAAGCCGATCAAACCCAAAGCCAGCAGAGACAAATCATCGGAGACTTTTTTGGTAGGCATGGGGTTGAAAGCGGCTTCGTTGAAATCGCACAACAACAATGCGTAGCCGGCAAAAGCACGAAAACTCTAAGGTTTCATGGGCGAATGAGATGGTCGCTATGCTTGAAAAGCCTAAAATGAAACCCATCTTTGATCAATAAAGCGGGAAGATGTCTTCTCGTATGGAGTGTTCTCTTGAACAACAACAACCAATGGTTTTCTAAAGTCGCAGTCTGGTTAGTCATTGCGCTCATTCTGTTTACGGTTTTCAAACAGTTTGAAGGCCGTGGCCCGAGCGCAGGCCCGCAGGTTTTGTACTCGCAGTTCATTGATGATGTACGCGGCGGCAAGATCAAGAAGGTGGAGATTCAGCGTGCGCCCGGCAAGCCATCCGTGATCGCCGTGGTTCCGAAAGACGGCGCGCGTTATTCGCTGGTCGATCCTGGTGACTACCAGCTCGTGAACGACCTCGTGAAATACGGCGTGGAGTTCAACGCAGCGCAGCCAGAAGAAGGCTCCTTCCTCCTCTCGATTTTGATCAACTGGGCACCGATGCTGCTCTTTATCGGCGTGTGGATTTATTTCATGCGGCAAATGCAAGGCGGCGGCAAGGGCGGCGCATTCAGCTTTGGCAAATCCAAAGCGCGAATGCTCGATGAAAACAACAATACCGTGACGTTTGCTGACGTGGCGGGCTGCGATGAAGCGAAAGAAGAAGTCAAAGAAGTGGTGGACTTTTTGAAAGATCCGGGTCGCTTCCAAAAGCTGGGCGGGCGCATTCCGCGCGGCCTCTTGCTCGTTGGCCCTCCGGGCACAGGTAAAACTCTTCTGGCCAAATCGATTGCTGGCGAGGCCAAAGTGCCTTTCTTCTCGATTTCTGGCTCAGATTTCGTTGAAATGTTTGTTGGCGTGGGCGCATCGCGCGTGCGTGACATGTTTGAAAACGCGAAGAAAAACGCGCCCTGCATTATTTTTATTGACGAAATTGATGCCGTGGGTCGCCAGCGTGGCGCGGGCCTAGGCGGTGGCAATGATGAGCGCGAGCAGACTTTGAACCAGATGCTGGTGGAGATGGATGGCTTTGAAACCAATCTCGGCGTGATCGTGGTGGCTGCCACCAACCGGCCTGATATTTTGGACGCTGCTTTGCTGCGCCCAGGCCGTTTTGACCGTCAGGTGTACGTGACGCTGCCTGATATTCGTGGTCGTGAGCAAATTTTGAACGTCCACATGCGCAAAATCCCGATGGGGCAAGATGTGAGCCCCAGTGTGATCGCTCGCGGTACGCCCGGCATGAGCGGCGCGGATTTGGCTAACCTCTGCAACGAAGCCGCCTTGATGGCTGCACGCCGCAATGCCCGCGTGGTGGAGATGACGGATTTTGAGAAAGCCAAAGACAAAATCTTGATGGGCCCCGAGCGCAAGAGCATGATCATGCCCGAGGAAGAGCGCAAAAACACGGCGTATCACGAAAGTGGTCATGCGCTGATCGGTCGCTTGCTGCCTAAATGCGATCCGGTGCATAAAGTCACCATCATCCCGCGCGGTCGCGCTTTAGGCGTGACGATGAGCCTGCCCGAGAAAGACCGCTACAGCTATGACAAAGAATTCATGCTCAATCAAATCGCCATGCTCTTTGGTGGCCGAATTGCCGAAGAAGTGTTCATGAACCAAATGACCACGGGCGCGAGCAATGATTTCGAGCGCGCGACATCCATTGCCCGCGATATGGTAACGCGCTACGGCATGACCGAAGCCTTGGGCCCGATGGTCTATGCCGAAAATGAAGGTGAAGTGTTTTTAGGCCGCAGCGTCACGAAGACGACCAACATGAGCGAGACCACCATGCAAAAGGTGGACGCTGAGGTACGCAGCATCATTGATAGCCAATACGCGCTGGCCCGAAAATTGATCGAAGAGAACAAAGACAAGATGCACGCCATGGCCAAAGCGCTGCTCGAATGGGAAACCATCGATATGAGCCAGCTTGACGACATCATGGCTGGCCGCGCGCCCACAGCGCCAAAAGATTGGGTGCCGCGCGTGCCACCGCAAGGTGGCAGTGATGGTGGTGGTTCAGGAAGCGCACCAGTGGTCGTGCAACCTGCTCCTACGGCGGCTTAACAGCTAACTAAAGACTTTTAAATACAAAAATACAAATTTCCGGACGCAGAAGACGCAAAAGTTACGCAGAAGGAATACCAAAAAGAGAAAAGCCAATTGAGTGCGAACTTAAGTTGGCTTTTTTATTTTCTTGATTCCCTCTTTGTATTTTTTCTGCGTTTTCTGCGTAACCTTTGCGTCTTCTGCGTCCGGCTATTCGTATCCGTATTGAATGTTCTAATCATGTGGCAAACCACCCGCTTCCAAATTGATCTTGCGCAGCCCAAAATTATGGGCATTGTGAATCTCACGCCGGATTCTTTTTCTGATGGCGGTCGGCTTGCTGACACTCGCGCCGCACTGGCGCATTGCGAGCAGTTGATCAGCGAAGGCGCAGATCTTCTTGATCTCGGTGCAGAATCATCGCGCCCCGGTGCGCCGCCAGTCTCTCTTGATGATGAGCTTGCGCGGCTCATGCCGGTTTTAAACGAAGCGGTGAAGCTGAATGTGCCCATCAGCGTCGACACCTACAAGCCGCAAGTCATGCAAGCGGCGCTCGATGCAGGCGCAGACGTCATCAATGATATTTGGGCGTTTCGCCGCGTGGATGCCGAACTATCCAGTGCGCAAGTCGTGATGCAACATGGCTGCTGCGGCATGGTGGCCATGCATATGCACCGCGATCCGCTGACCATGCAGCTTGATCCGCTGCCAGAGAGCGAAGATGTCGTTCAACGCGTGAAGAATGATTTGCTCCTATTTTGTGAGCAACTTACGCAGATTTCATGCCGGGCAGAG
>JANMFP010000282.1:0-1788 GCA_031378135.1 Variovorax sp.
GTTCGGCGGATCACGCGGAAACAATGGCGGCGGATCACGAAGCGGCGGGGGCGGTGGCTCTGATCGCGGGGGCTTCCGGTCTGGTGGGTATTGAGCTGCTGACGCTGCTTTTGGCAGATGCGAGTTGCGCCCAAGTTCACAGCTTGGTGCGCAGGCCTTCGGGCATGCAGCATGCCAAGCTGAGCGAGCATGTGGTGGACTTTGCGAATCTCAAGGCCAACGCACTTGATTTGCCCACCCTCGATGAGGTGTACATCTGCTTAGGCACAACGATCAAAGTCGCGGGCAGCAAAAAGGCCTTCCGAGCCGTAGATTTTGATGCTGTTGTGCATGTAGCCGGCATAGGAATTGCACAAGGCGCTACGAAATTAGGAGTGATCTCCGCGATGGGCGCGAGCAGCAGCGCCAGCGTTTTCTACAGCAGAGTCAAGGGCGAGATGGAGGAAGCTGTCTCCAAGCTCGGCTTCACCAGCGTGAGCATTGCTCGCCCCTCTTTCCTCGCAGGTGATCGTGAGGTGCTTGCGCAAACCCAGAGGCCGGGCGAGAAAGTCGCCTTGAATTTAATGCGCTGGTTCAATCCACTGATCCCCGCGAATTACCGCAGCGTGCCTGCCAGCGATGTGGCGGCGAGCTTGCTGCGAAGCGTGCGCCAGGGTGTGGTTGGCCAAACTGTCTTGCTGTCGGGTCAGCTTCAGGCCTGATCGTCCAACTCCTCTCATAATGAGGCATGAACTTATCACCCGCATCGCACCCGCCGCAAGTCACCACACTCACTGTTGCCACGGCCAACGTTTTAAATTTGGCGAATCCAGGACGCACGTTTTATGCGAATCAAGACACTTATTCGCACAATGAGTTTGAGCGCAAGATTGAATGGCTGGGTGGGCGGATTGCGGCGCTGAATGCAGATGTGCTGGCGGTGCAAGAGGTGTGGGATGAAGCAGCGATCAAGGCCGCGGTATCGCGCTCTGGTTTGCGCTACAGCACGGTGGCTGTGCCGGGGGCGGAGAATAACGAGAAGAATGATGGCGAGTCAAACAATTCGCACTCAGGTGAGTCAAACAATTCGCACTCAGGTGCTCAGAACACCCCTCGCGTGGGCATCATCACACGGCTTGAAGTCGAGCAATTGCAATCTTTTTCTGAATTTCCACCGAGCTTGCGCATTCAAATTCCGGGTTTGGGCGAGCATGGCAAATTTGAGCGCCCGCCGCTACTCGCCAAGCTGCGCATGAAGCATGGGCAAATCATTCATGTGCTCACGGCACATATGAAGAGCAAGCGGCCTAAGTTTTTACAAAATGTGCAAGGCGAACCGATGGAAGACCGCGAAGACCCGAAAACGACCGCACTCGCCACATTGCGCAGCTTGATGATGCGCGGCGCAGAAGCTGCAGCCATGCGGCACATCGTGGCTGATGTGCTCATGCGCACGCATGAGCCGCTCATCGTTATGGGCGATTTCAACGATGGCCCTCACAGCGTGACCACGCAGATCATCGCGGCCACGGGCGAAGTGGTGTACGACCGAGGCGCGCGCGATGCGGCGCTGTGGAATGCCTACGAAGTGCAAGGCGAGATGGCACTCAAGCGCGATGTGGCTTATAGCCATGTGCACCAAGGCTTCCCCGAAGTGCTCGATCAAATCTTGGTGAGCGAAGAGTTTTTGCCCAGCAGCAAATTCAGTATCGGCGATGTTCGGCGCGTGGATTATTTCAACGACCATTTGCAGGAAGGCAAAGACCGCTCGCGTTCGGATCATGGCTTTGTAAGAGCGGTGATTCGGGT
>JANMFP010000296.1:0-1551 GCA_031378135.1 Variovorax sp.
TCTGCAAACAATGCCGAGAAACCTGCTCTCCTGTTTGGCAGCACAGGGAGCGGCAAAACTGAGGTGTATTTACGCAGCGTGGCGCGTGTGTTGGCAGAAGACGAGAAAGCCCAAGTGCTCATCATGGTGCCAGAGATCAACCTCACGCCGCAATTGCTCTCCCGTTTTACCGAGCGTTTTGCGGACGAGCAAATCGTCACCATGCACAGCGGCATGACGCCTGCGCAGCGCTTGAAAGCTTGGCTGTTTGCGCACAGCGGCCAAGCGCGCATTATCCTCGGCACACGCATGAGCATCTTCGCCAGCATGCCGCATCTTCGCTTGATCATCGTCGACGAAGAGCACGATGCAAGCTATAAGTCACAGGACGGCGCAAGACACTCCGCAAGGGATTTGGCGGTGATGCGCGCGAAGCTCGAAACGCAGCACAACGACCAACCCTGCAAAGTCATGCTCGGCTCGGCCACGCCTTCGCTGGAGAGCTGGCAAGCCTGCGAGGCCGGGCGATATTTGCGCCTAGAGATGCCCTCGCGCATCGGCAACGCGCTGCTGCCCAAGCTGAAATTGGCTGATATGCGCCTGCCGCCGCGCGGCACGCTGTTTGCCCCGCAGCTCATCGCCGCGCTGCAAGAGCGGATCGCGCGTGGCGAGCAATCGCTGGTTTTTTTGAATCGGCGCGGTTATGCGCCCGTGCTTGCGTGTGATGCTTGCGGCTGGAAATGCGAATGCCCCCATTGCAGCGCCTATCGCGTGTTCCATAAGGCGGATCGCACACTGCGCTGCCACCATTGCGGATTCACAGAGCGCGTGCCGCGCGCCTGTCCGGAATGCGGCAACATGGATATTCGACCCGTGGGGCGGGGCACACAAAAGATTGAAGAGCAATTGGCGCTGGCCTTGGGCGCAGATGAGCAAAGCGGACAAGGCAGGCGGCCAGACGGCAACCCCATCATCATCCGCCGCATTGATGCAGACACGACGAAACACAAGGGTGAGCTGGAAGCGCAGCTCGCGCAGGTGCACGCGGGCGATGTGGATATTTTGGTGGGCACACAAATGATCACCAAAGGCCATGATTTCCGCCGCATCACGCTCGTGGCCGCGATCGATGCGGATGCCGCACTTTTCTCCAGTGATTTCCGGGCACCCGAGCGCTTGTTTGCTTTGCTGATGCAAGCCGCAGGCAGGGCGGGGCGCGCAGAGCGTATCGAAGGCTCTGCGCCCTCGCAAATGTGGGTGCAAACGCAGTATCCCGATCACCCGCTTTTTGCCGCGCTGGGCAAGCACGACTACGCAGGTTTTGCCCATCAGCAACTGAAAGAGAGAACCCAAGCGCAGCTGCCGCCGTTTTCTTACCAAGCATTGCTGCGTGCCGAAGCTCGCACGCAAATGGTGGCGCAGGCATTTTTGCAAGCGGCGCAAGATGCCGCCGTGGATCTCGCTGGCGAACAAGTCACCGTCTTCCCGCCCGTGCCCATGAGCATGCAGCGCGTGGCCGATGTGGAGCGCGCGCAGATGCTCTTGGAAAGCCCATCCCGCGCAGCACTGCAA
>JANMFP010000300.1:0-1749 GCA_031378135.1 Variovorax sp.
GCGGGTTGCGTGACGTGCCGCAATTGCGCCGAGCGGCTGAAACTGCGGGTTTCAGCCAAGCTCACGAAGTCTTCAAGCCATTTGGTTTCCATGATGCGAATTATGTATGACCGTGACTTTATGCAAAATTCGCCTTTACCCTAACATACCGTTACGCTATTAAATTAATAGCTATTAACGCAATGAATATGCCGGCTGATGGCATAAAAAGCTTAGAAAATGGAGCAATTATTCAACCGCAGACTGCTGCAAGGCCCACATGGCGGCGTAGCGGCCTTGGGCTGCGAGAAGTTCTGAATGGGTGCCGCGCTCGATGATTTTTCCGGCATCCAGCACCAATATTTCATGCGCATCCACCACCGTGGATAAGCGATGCGCGATCACGAGCGTGGTTTTGTTGGCCGATACGCCTTGCAACTCAGCTTGGATGGCGCGTTCATTGGTGGTGTCCAGCGCGGAGGTGGCTTCGTCGAAAATCAGAATCGGCGGGTTTTTGAGCAAGGTGCGTGCAATCGCCACGCGCTGCTTTTCCCCGCCGGAGAGCTTGAGGCCACGCTCGCCGACCATGGTCTCGTAGCCTTTGGGCGTGCTGCTGATGAAATCATGAATTCGCGCGGCGCGTGCGGCTTGGCGCACTTCTTCGGGGCTGCTGCCGGGTTTGCCGTAGGCGATGTTGTATTCCACGGTGTCGTTGAACAGCACGGTGTCTTGCGGCACGATTCCAATGCTCTGGCGCAGGCTGGCCTGCGTGAGGCTTCGAATGTCTTGTCCGTTGATTTGGATGCTGCCATTCTGAATGTCGTAGAAGCGGTAGAGCAGCCGAGCGAGCGTCGATTTGCCAGAGCCGCTGCTGCCGACGACGGCCACCGTTTTCCCCGCAGGAATTTCAAAACTCACGCCGTGCAAAATCTGTCGTGTGGCCTCATATGCGAAGTTCACATTCACGAAGCTCACCGATGGCGATGCCATCAATTGCAGAGCATTCGCTGCAGGAGAGTCGGCGACTTCGCGCTCTTTTTCCATCAACACAAACATCTTGTCGAGATCGGTCAGGCTTTGCTTGATCTCGCGATAAATCACGCCCAAAAACCCGAGCGGAATGTACAGCTGGATCATGAAAGCATTCACCATGACCAAATCGCCCAAAGTCATGCGGCCTTCGACCACGCCTTGCGTGGCGCGCCAGAGCATGGTCACGAGCGCCACAGCGATGATGAGCTGTTGGCCGGTGTTGAGCAGGGAGAGCGAGGTTTGCGATTTGATGCGCGCTTTGCGGTAAGTCAGCAAGCTCTCGTCGTAGCGTTTGGCTTCGAAAGCTTCGTTGTTGAAATATTTGACTGTTTCGTAATTGAGCAGTGAATCGACGGCGCGCGTGTGGGCGCCTGAATCCGCTTCGTTGGCTTGAATCCGATATTTCGTGCGCCATTCGGTCACGATCACGGTGAAGGTGATGTACAGCCCCAGCGCTGCGACGGTGATGATGGCAAACCAAACATCGAATTTCACGGCCAAAATCGTGAGCACCAGCGCCACTTCTATCAAGGTGGGGATGATGGAGTACAGCGAATAAGAAATCAGCGATTCAATGCCGCGCACGCCGCGCTCAATATCGCGCGTCATCCCGCCGGTTTGGCGCTCTAAGTGAAAGCGCAGCGAGAGCGCATGCAGATGCTGAAAAGTTTGCAGCGCAATGGAGCGCGTGGCGCCTTGTGTGGCTTTTGAGAAGACCAATTCGCGCAGCTCGGTGAA
>JANMFP010000373.1:0-7413 GCA_031378135.1 Variovorax sp.
ATGAATCACCTCGGTGGAATAAGCGATGGCCAAATGCATGCAGCCGCCGTAAGCCCACTCTGAACCGGTGTAGCCTGTCTCTTCGCGCAGCTCGCGCAATGCGCAAATCAAAGGATCTTCATTCGGATCGAGTTTGCCAGCAGGAAACTCGATCATCTCAAGGCCAACTGGGTAGCGGTATTGCCGCTCCAGCACCACATCGCCGTTATCGAGCAAAGGAATAATCACGCATGCGCCAGGATGCACCACATACTCGCGCTGGCTTTGCTTACCGCTAGGCAGCTCTACCGTATCGCGGTTTACTCGCAAGAAATTGCCTTTGAAAACCTGCTCGGTAGCAGTTTGTGTTTCAAGCAATTTGCTCTCAAACTTCATTTGTTTTTCAGCAAATAGCGCCACACGAATCCGGGGAAGGCGAAGGTGATGAAGGCCGTGGCCGTGATCGCGTAGAACTCCCACTTTTGTGGTGCGATTTGCCCGAGGCGTTGCTCTAACAGCAGACCGATGCCGCCGATCACGAAATACAACGCAACCAGCTCTAGCAAGCGAACGAAGAGCGATTTACCTTGCGCGAGCTTGATGATGCCAAACAAGCGCTGCGTGATGAAGGGCCAGTTGGCTGCCAGCAACGCCAGCAAGATCACCGCGATAACAGATTCGTTTTGTCCCATAGCTGCCGAGAATATCGCGACGAAAAAAAGCTTAGGCCGCCAAGGTCTTGACGATAGCCGACAAGCAAAGCTGCATCAAACCGCTCGGAAACAAGCCCAGCAAGATCACCAAGGCGCCATTGACCACCAGCACCGTACGCACTTCCATGCTTGCAAACGGGCGAGTAGCAGTGATGGGGGCATCGAAGTACATGACTTTGACGATGCGCAAATAATAAAATGCGCCGATCAAACTGAGCAAAACAGCATATATCGCCAAACCAATCATCATCGGCTGGCCGGTAGCAATCAACGGCTGCAAAACGGAAAGCTTGGCAAAGAAGCCCACCATCGGCGGGATGCCTGCAAGCGAAAACAAGCAAATCGCCATCACGGCTGCATACAGCGGGCTGCGTTGATTCAGGCCTGCCAAATCAGAAATTTCTTCGCTCTCAAAGCCTTCGCGCGAGAGCAACAAGATCACGCCAAATGTAGCGAGAGTGGTGAGCACATAAGTGATCGCGTAAAACATGGATGCGCTGTAAGCCGCCGCTGCGCCACTGGTGTTGCCAGCTGTGCCCGTGAACACTACGCCCGAGAGCAAACCAAGCAGCAAGAAGCCCATTTGCGCAATGGTCGAGTAGGCCAACAAGCGTTTGAGGTTGGTTTGCGCAATCGCCGCCAAATTGCCCACGAGCAGGGAGGCAATTGCGAGGAACATGAGCATTTGCTGCCAGTCTTTAGCGAGCGGAATCAAGCCCTCAACCAGCAAGCGAATGCAGATCGCAAAGGCTGCGAGCTTGGGCGCAGAGCCGATCATGAGCGTCACAGATGTAGGCGCGCCTTGATACACATCAGGCACCCACATATGGAATGGCACCACGCCGAGCTTGAACGCCAAGCCCGCAACAATAAACACCAAGCCAAACACCAGCACCTGTTGTTTGAATTGACCAGAAGCCACTTGCTTGAACACCGTAGAAATATCGAGCGAGCCCGTTGCGCCATACATCATCGACAGACCATAAAGCAAGAACCCGCTGGCCAATGCACCGAGGATGAAGTATTTCATCGCCGCTTCTGTCGATGCAGCGTTATCGCGGCGCAGAGCCACCAGGGCGTAGCTCGAAAGCGTGAGCAGTTCAAGGCCCACATAAATCACCAGGAAATTGTTGCCCGAGATCATCACGTGCATGCCGAGCAAAGCAAACAGCGAAAGCGTGTACATCTCACCACCGCGCAACATACCGCGCGCCTGCGCATACGGGCGGGCGTAGACCAACGTGACGCCCATGGAAATGGCGGCAAAGCACTTGAGCCAATGGCCCATCGCATCGCTGACCACCATATTGCCGAAGGCATAGGTGGTGTTGCCATCCATCGCGTAAGAGGCGTGTATGTAAGCCACCACGCCGAGCGTGAGCAGACTGAGCATATGCGTGGCTGTGCGGCTGGGGGTTTTCACGGCGAGGTCTGCGAGCAAAATCACGCAAGACATCACGAGTAAAACGATTTCTGGATAAACGGCAATCCAGCTGGTGGTGTCGATCATATTGTTCTCTTATTTCAACTTACTTCAGCTTACTTCAGCTTGGACGCGGCCATGTGCTTGATGAGATCCGTCACAGACGAATCCATCACATCGGTAAACGGCTTGGGATACACGCCCATCCACAGCACGGCAGCAGCGAGCACAGCCAGCATCAAGAATTCTCGGCTGTTGATGTCGGTCAAGCCTTTGACATCGTCATTCGTCACTGGGCCAAGATACACGCGCTTGAACATCCACAGCGTGTAGGCCGCGCCAAAGATCAAAGCGGAGGCTGAGGCTAAGCCAATCCAGAAGTTGTATTGAATCGCGCCAATGATGACCATCCACTCGCCCACGAAGCCTGCCGTGCCCGGCAAACCGCAATTGGCCATCGCAAACAACAAAGCGAAAGCTGCAAATTTCGGCATCGTGTTAACTACACCGCCATAGCTGGCAATTTCGCGCGAATGCACGCGGTCATACAACACGCCGATGCACAGAAACATCGCAGCTGATACAAAGCCATGCGCAATCATCTGCACAATGCCGCCAGCGATACCCAGCGGATTGAAGATGAAGAAGCCAAGCGTCACAAAGCCCATGTGCGCGACCGATGAATAAGCCACAAGCTTTTTCATATCTTCCTGCACCATGGCCACCAAGCCCACGTAAATCACAGCCACCAGCGAGAGCGCGATCATGAGCCAAGCCCATTCCTTTGCAGCATCAGGCAAGATCGGCATGGAAAAACGCAGGAAGCCATACGCGCCGAGCTTGAGCATGATAGCGGCCAGCACAGCTGAGCCACCCGTGGGCGCCTCAACGTGCACATCAGGCAGCCATGTGTGCACGGGGAACATCGGTACTTTCACAGCAAAGGCTGCGAAGAAGGCGAAGAACAACAGCGTTTGCTCTTTGGCGCTCAGCGGCAATTTGTGCCAAGTGAGAATATCAAAACTGCCGCCAGATTTTGTGTAGAGATATATCAGAGCCACCAGCATCAGCAGCGAGCCGAGCAAGGTGTAGAGGAAGAACTTAAACGCTGCATAAATCTTATTTGGGCCACCCCAAACGCCGATCAAGATGTACATCGGAATCAAGGTCGCTTCGAAGAAGACATAAAACAAAATGCCATCAAGTGCAGAGAACACACCGATCATGAGCCCCGACAAAATCAGGAATGCACCCATGTATTGGTTCACACGTTCGGTAATCGCTTCCCAGCCTGCAATCACCACAATCAGCGTGATAAAAGCTGTGAGCGGCACAAACCACAAAGAGATACCATCTACGCCTAAGTGGTAATGCACGTTGAAGCGCGTGATCCACGGCATGTACTCCACGAACTGCATCGCCGATGTGCCAAGCTTGAAGCCACCGTATAAAGCGAGCGTGATGAGGAAACTCACTAATGCGCCGACCAATGCTATCCAGCGCACTGAGCGCGCTTGATCGTCTCGCCCTAAAGCCAGGAGCAAGATGCCGAAAGCAATCGGCACCCAGATCGCAGCACTTAACAAACCTATTGAATTTGCCATGTTGTTGATTCCCTGTTCTTCTTATTTGTTGAACCAAACAAAGTAGCTCAGCATGGCGAAAACGCTCAAGAGCATGACCAAGGCGTAGTGATAGATGTAGCCCGTTTGCAAACGGCGCACGACGCCAGAAATCGCACCAATCAGTTTCCAAGAACCATTGACGAAACCACCTTCTATCACAGCTTGATCGCCGCCCTTCCAAAATGCTGTGCCCAACATGCGCGCACCACGGGCGAGCACGTTTTCATTGAACCAATCCATGTAGTATTTGTTCTCAAGCAGGGTGTAAATTGGCATTACACGCGCTTTAATAGCAGCGGGCAAAGCGGGGTTGACCATGTACATGTAATACGACAGCGCAACGCCTGCAACAGCCAGCCAAAACGGCAAAGTGACGAATGAGTGACCAGCCATTTGCAGTGGACCTTGGAAAATTTCTGCGATTTTGGTCATGGCGGGGTGCTTAGAAGCTTCGACAAAGATAGAGTCTTTGAAGAATTCGCCAAACAGCATCGGCTGCACGGCCATGAAGCCAATAACGACCGACGGAATGGCCAGCAGCAGCAGCGGCACAGTCACCACCCACGGGCTCTCGTGAGGTTTTTCGTCATGACCATGATGTCCGTGATCATCGTGATGCGCATCATGTCCAGAAGCACCATGCGCATCGGGGTTCTGATCAAAGCGCTCTTTGCCGTGGAACACCAGAAAGTACATTCGGAAGGAATAGAACGAGGTAACGAACACACCGGCCATCACAGCCCAGAAGGCGAATTGCGAGGCTGGCAGATTACTGTAATGCACCGCCTCAATGATGTTTTCTTTGGAGTAGAAACCTGAGAACAAAGGCGTGCCAATCAGCGCGAGCGAACCCAGCAAAGAGGTGATCCATGTGATCGGCATGTATTTGCGCAAGGCACCCATGTAGCGAATGTCTTGGTTGTGGTGGCAGCCCATGATGACTGAGCCTGCAGCGAGAAACAGCAGCGCTTTGAAGAAAGCATGTGTCATCAAATGAAACACTGCGCCTGCATAAGCAGATGCACCTAATGCAACCGTCATATAACCCAGCTGCGAAAGCGTCGAATAAGCGACCACGCGTTTGATGTCGTTTTGAATAATGCCCATGAAACCCATGAAGAGCGCGGTAATAGCACCGATGATGAGAATGAAGTTCAATGCAGTATCAGACAGTTCAAACAGCGGCGACATACGCGCGACCATGAAGATGCCCGCCGTCACCATCGTTGCTGCGTGAATCAGGGCGGAAATCGGCGTGGGGCCTTCCATCGAATCAGGCAGCCATACATGCAGCGGGAATTGCGCAGATTTACCCATCGCGCCGATGAAGAGGCAAATGCAGATCACAGTAACTAGCATCCAATCCGTGCCAGGAAAGCCGAGCTTGGCAAGCTCTGCACCTTTGGCAAACACTTCGGTGTAGTTGAAGCTGCCGGTGTATGCAGCAATCAAACCAATGCCCATGATGAAGCCGAAATCGCCCACACGATTGACCAAGAAGGCTTTCATGTTGGCAAAAATCGCCGTTGGCTTGTTGTACCAAAAACCGATCAAGAGATAGGACACCAAGCCCACGGCCTCCCAGCCAAAGAAGAGCTGGAGCATGTTGTTGCTCATCACCAGCATGAGCATGGCGAACGTGAAGAGCGAGATGTAGGCGAAGAAGCGGTTGTAGCCTTCGTCCTCTTCCATGTACCCGATGGTGTAGAGGTGCACCATGAGCGAGACGAAGGTGACGACGCACATCATCATCGCAGTCAGCCCGTCGATCATGAAACCAATTTCCATCTTCAAGCTACCCAGCTGCATCCAGGTGTAGATGGTTTCGTTAAAACGTGCTCCGTCGATCACTTTCATCAGCGTCGATGCCGAGAGGATGAAAGCGATGAGCACACCGAGAATCGTGAGGAAGTGCGAGAGGCGGCGGCCAATCCAATTGCCGCCGAGCTGCGTGCCCAAGATACCAGCGAGCAATGCGCCCGCTAAAGGCGCAAGCGGCACGGCCAGAAGTGTTGTTGCGTTCAAGGTGCTTGCCATGATTTATCCCTTGAGCGTGTTGAGTTCATCCACCGAAATGCTGGCCTTGTTGCGGAACAGCAGCACGAGAATCGCCAGACCAATCGCAGATTCGGCAGCTGCGACAGTCAGAATAAAAAACACGAACACTTGGCCATGCAAATCGCCGAGGTAGTAAGAGAATGCGACGAAATTCATGTTCACTGCGAGCAGCATCAATTCGATGGCCATGAGCAGGACGATCAGGTTTTTGCGGTTTAAGAAAATGCCGATCACCGAAAGCGCGAACAGCAGAGCGCCCAAAGTAAGGAAATGGCCAAGCGTTAAGCTCATGCTTTGCCTCCAGCAGTGTTTTGTGAGGCATTTGGCTCAGTAGCAGGCGTATTATCTGCGCGAGATGCTACTGATTTAGTAGCATCCATCTTAATGATCTCCATGCGATCTCGCGCCTTCACGCGCACCTGATCGCCAGCATCGACATGCTTACTGTCTTTGCGCTCACGCAAGGTGAGCGCAATCGCGGCTACGATGCCGACCAAGAGCAGCACAGCGGCCACTTCCATCGGGTAAATATATTGCGTGTAGAGTAAGACGCCGAGCGCCTTGGTGTTATTCGCCTGCGCGGCCAGCACTTCCGGCGTTTGTGGCCCTTCACTCAAGCGGAAACCGCCCATGAGCACGAAGCCCATCTCGAGGGCGATCAAAGCGCCAATACCTGCAGCAAGCGGGAAATGCTTCCAGAAACCACGGCGAACCTCATCCATGTTGATGTCCATCATCATGATCACGAAGAGGAAGAGCACCATCACTGCGCCAACATACACAAGCACGAGAGTGATTGCCAAGAATTCCGCTTTCAGCAAAATCCAAATCGCTGCAGCTTGAAAGAAAGCCAATACGAGAAACAACGCGGCATGCACCGGGTTGCGAGCGGTGATCACGCGAAAAGCTGCAAAAAGCAGCACCGCCGAGAACACGTAGAAGAGGCCAGTTTTGATATCCATTGTTTGTTTTTTCGTTATTGTTTAACGTGCTGCTTTTTGGGCAACGCGGTTAGCGGTATTTCGCATCAGCCGCTTTATTCGCTGCGATTTCTTTTTCATACCGGTCGCCCACAGCGAGCAGCATGTCTTTGGTGAAATACAAATCACCGCGTTTCTCGCCGTGATATTCCAAGATATGCGTCTCGACGATGGAATCGACCGGACAGCTCTCTTCGCAGAAGCCGCAGAAGATGCACTTGGTTAAATCAATGTCGTAGCGCGTGGTGCGGCGGCTGCCATCAGCGCGCACCTCAGACTCAATCGTGATCGCCATCGCAGGGCAGACGGCTTCGCAGAGCTTGCAAGCAATGCACCGCTCTTCGCCATTCTCGTAGCGACGCAGCGCATGCAGGCCGCGAAAGCGTGGCGATTGCGGCGTTTTCTCTTCGGGAAAAATCACAGTGATTTTGCGACGGAAAGCATGCTTGCCTGTGAGTGCAAAACCTTTGAACAGCTCAATCAGCATAAAGCTAGAGAGAAAATCTTTGAGCGAGAAGCCCGGCGTTGCGAGAGTGGTTGATGACATGATGTCTCGCCTTATTTCCAAATATTCCAAGAAGTCTGCATCCACAGACCGACCACGACCAGCCACACCAAGGTGACAGGAATAAAAA
>JANMFP010000622.1:0-2111 GCA_031378135.1 Variovorax sp.
CCTTTTATTCGCTTTGTGATGATGGCCAAGCAGCGAGTCTCTTTCCTGTTCTTGGTCATGACATTTGTTTTGACTAGTCTGTTGACGCCTCGTGCTTTCGGCGACACAGTCGTCATTCCATCGCTCGATGAAGGCATGGATCTGAAGCCTTACAGCAGAATGTGGATCGATACCGATGGCACAGCCACAGCGCGTGATGTCGATCTTCTTCCCGATTCAGCGTTCCAAGCTTTAGGTGATCGCCGCGCGGCACCTGTCGGCCCCAACCAAGCGATTTGGTTGCGATTTGATTTGATGGCGCAAGACAATTCGATCCATACCCATATGCAACGCTCTTACTGGCTGAGCGCGCAACAAGTCTCGATTGATTCCATCAGCGCTTTTGTGCGACTGTCCGACGGGGCTTTCGAAGTGCAACACGCGGGTACTGCACTGCCCGTGGCCCACTGGCGCTATCCGAACACGCGCCCCGCCTTTGCTCTGAACTTGAACACCCAAACCCCCACACGTGTCTTGGTGCGAGCGCAAGATCCGCAAGGTTCTTGGACGGGTTTGACATTGTGGCCTTCCGAGCGATGGGTCGTACAAGTGCAGACGGAGAGAATGATCAGTGGCATGTATTTGGGTGTCATCTTGGTCGTGGCTTTGCTCGCAATATTTAACGCGGTGATCTGGCGAGAAACGCTATGGCTTGGCTACGCGGCCTACCATCTGTTGATGGCAGGCGGTCAATTGGCGTTGCTCGGCATGCTGGGAGTGACGGTGCTGAGCGAGTCCCCTTGGTGGAACGAATACAGCATCTTCACACTGGTTTGTTGGTCTGCAGTTGCATTTCTTGTTTTCTGCGCGCAAGCCAGCCAATCCAGGCGTTTTGCGCCAAATTGGCGTATCGCTGCGCTCATTTTGGCTGAATGTATTGCGTTAGCTTGCACGGCTTTTGCTTGGTTTCGCCATGGCGCCTATCCGTATTTTGCTCACGACGCATTGCGGGTAAGCCAGTGGTGGTTGAGGCCAGATGCTATGGCGGATGCCTTGGTCTATCTCACTTTCAGTGCTGGTGTGGTGGGCACGTTGTTGTTTCTGATGACGGGTTGGCGCGGCTATCGATTGAGCTTGTGGATGCTTATTCCCATGTTTATCGTGTTGCTCAGTTCAGTGCCACAGGCGCTTTACAGCACTGGCTTCGCACCGCGTTCCATCTTGAGTGAGTATGGTTTTGTAGTGGGTCTGCTGCTTGAGGCTATCGCAATGATGCTTGTGTTGATGAAACAAAGCAGGTTGCAGGCCTCTACGCAAACGCGAATTGAAGCCCTTGGCTTGCATGATGCGTTAACTGGCCTGGCCAACAGACAATCAGCGCCGCGCGAAATCAACAACGTTTTGCGGATGTGCAACAAACGACAGCTGAAACTGCGAATCTTGGTGTCACAAATTGAAAATTGGGCGGATCTCACCAAGCAACACGGGCATGAAGTGAGCGAGCACGCCATCCTTGTTGCGGCGCACCACATGGCCTCAGTGCGCAGAGCGGGTGATGTGGTCGTGCGCTTGGGCCACGCGAAGTTCTTGTTTATCGGCACCTTAGATGAGACGAAAGAGAATACCCCCGAATTAGCCACCTCCATCGTTGCGCATGGCCTATCAACCGACCGCTACTTAACGCAGCTTATGAAGCGTGACATACGCGTGTGGACTGCAGAAATCGAACCTCACGGCATCAGTGCAGGGGGTATTTTCGAATATGCAGATCAAGCAGCAAACCGCCCGTTCCAACCGCAGAAACCTCGCCGCATTTTTTCACTGTGGGATGATGAGCGTAGCAAGCTTGAATACCAAGCCGCAAAAAAAGCCGCTTGATTGCTCAAGCGGCTTAGTATCAAATCAATAGCACTCCGCGCAGATTCTATGCCGGCTAAGTGATGGTTTAGCTTCAAAAATCAGTTGCGAGTCTGATCCACGAGCTTATTTTTAGCGATCCAAGGCATCATCGCGCGCAGCTGAGCACCGACTTTTTCGATCTGGTGATCGGCGGTGTTGCGGCGGCGAGCGGTCATGGAAGGATAGTTCAAGCGGCCTTCTTGGATGAACATCTTGGCGTATTCGCCGTTTTG
>JANMFP010000406.1:0-2250 GCA_031378135.1 Variovorax sp.
TCCACGCCATTGGCCGCGTCAATCACCATCAGCGCAGAGTCCACTGCCGTGAGCACGCGATACGTATCTTCTGAGAAATCGCGGTGGCCCGGCGTATCGAGCAGGTTGATCACATGATCGCGATACAGCATCTGCATCACGCTGGATGCAACAGAAATACCCCGCTGCTTTTCAATCTCCATCCAGTCACTGGTGGCATGGCGCGTGGCCTTGCGCGCCTTGACTGAGCCCGCAATATGAATCGCACCCGAGAACAGCAAAAGCTTTTCAGTGAGCGTGGTTTTACCCGCATCGGGGTGCGAAATGATGGCAAATGTGCGGCGGCGGCGGGTTTCTGTTGAGAGAGTCACGGTGATTATTTCTTTAAATGCTGAGGAATATCGCTGGCTTGATGCAACAGGCGAATAATTTCTATATGTTGTGCGGTCTCAATATAAAAGACGGCATATGGGAATTTATCGAGCAGCCAAAAACGTAAACGCTTCGCTGTTAAAAGTTTTGAGTATCGAGGTGAGCCAGTGCCTGGAAATTCTCTGATGTGCGCAATCGCAGCATCAATTTCGTTCAAAAAACGTTCTGCGGTATCGCCGTCAACTTCGCCTAAGTAGTCGTCGAAGGTTTGTTCAATGTCTCGTGTGGCTCGCCTCGTTCGAGCAACTTGCTTCAAGCCGCTACCTTTCTTCTTGCTGGTTTTACGCGGGATTTTTGAAGCTTGCTCAGCATGCTTGCGCGAATTTCTTCCCATGAGCGTGGATCAGTGCCGGAAGCCAAGCCTTCTTCAATCAAAGCCTTAAATCGCTCTTCCGATTGCCGCTCAATATCTCGCCGCACCAGCTCGCGCATGTATTCGCTGGCAGAGGTAAATCCCTTGGCTTGCATGCGTGCATCCACAAAACACTTGAGATCTTCGGAAAGTGAGATGTTCATTGTGACAGTTGACATGCTGCAATTTTAACGCTTTGGCAAGCTTTGCCAATTTACGAACCACACTTAGACATCACAGGTTTCCTTTCGGTAGAAACACGACTGAAAGGTAGTAAAATAAAACTTTCCGAGGAGCGTTGCAGCGCCTCTTCTCTTGGATAGAGAAGCATAGCGTGAGGCTCGGGACGCACATCATGTGTTTGCAACGACGCTCACCCGCTGTTCTGTGTGGTGAGCCTCCCCCAAAAGTGGTTGAGTGGCAAATCTTGCTGATCAGTGGATTATTTTTAACCACTGGAGTTAACCATGAGCGCTGTTTTAAAGCCGATTAAGAATCAAGATTACGAAATTGCTGACCTGTCCCTCGCTGGCTGGGGTCAAAAAGAAATTAACATTGCCGAGACCGAGATGCCCGGCTTGATGGCCATTCGCGAAGAGTTCGGCAAGAAAAAGCCGCTCAAAGGTGCGCGCATCACTGGCTCGCTGCACATGACGATTCAAACCGCCGTGCTCGTGCAAACATTGGAAATCTTAGGCGCTGATGTGCGCTGGGCTTCTTGCAATATTTATTCCACGCAAGATCACGCTGCTGCAGCTTTGGTTGTGGCTGGTACGCCAGTGTTTGCCTACAAAGGCGAGAGCTTGAAAGACTATTGGGATTACACCCATCGCATCTTTGAATTCGGCGGCAAAAAAGGCTCAGCTGAAGAAGGCCCAAATATGATTTTGGATGACGGTGGCGATGCAACTTTGCTGATGCACCTCGGCACCAAAGCTGAGAAAGACATCAAAGTCTTGGCCAAGCCCGGCAGCGAAGAAGAGATCGAATTGTTTGCAGCGATCAAAGCCAAGCTGAAGCTTGACCCAACATGGTATTCACGTCGCCTGAAAAACATCATCGGCGTCACGGAAGAGACCACCACGGGCGTGTTGCGCCTCAATGAAATGTCAGCCAAGGGCACGCTCGCTTTCCGCGCGATCAACGTGAACGATAGCGTGACGAAATCGAAGTTCGACAACCTCTATGGCTGCCGTGAATCATTGGTTGACGCGATCAAGCGCGCGACTGACGTGATGATCGCCGGCAAAGTGGCCGTGGTCATGGGTTATGGCGATGTGGGCAAGGGTTCGGCTCAAGCGCTGCGCGCACTCTCTGCCCAAGTGTGGGTGACTGAGATTGACCCAATCAACGCGTTGCAAGCCGCGATGGAAGGCTACAAAGTTGTGACGATGGAATACGCGGCTGACAAGGCCGACATTTTCGTCTCTGCCACCGGCAACAAAGACGTGATCACTTACAAGCACATGGAGGCCATGAAAGATCAG
>JANMFP010000442.1:0-1539 GCA_031378135.1 Variovorax sp.
TCTAAATCATTCCTATACGTCGTTGCTGCTCCTAGCCGTGCTAAAGCACTGTCGTCGTCGCAGCGCCTAGCCTAGAAACGATTTAGAAGTGGAATTCGCAACTATTGAGGCGCTACTTCACAAGCGGTTTGAGCAAGCGCAACCATTTGCGCGCAGGCAGTTCAAACATCGCTTCAATATGCTCCGCGCGTGCTGCGAGCAGATCGCGCTTCGGGCGCCCAGGCGTGCGTTGCGCGAGGATCACCGTGTTGCCTTCTTTGGTGGGCTTGAAGCTCCACACCGCATCTTCGCCAAAAGCCGCGCTGATCTGAGCGAGGCTCTTGTCAAAGCTGCTGCTGCGGCCAAATAAATTGACCGTCATGATGCCTTCATCTGTCAAGGTGCTCCGCACCACGCGATAAAAATCTGCACTGTCCAGCACGGGTGCTGCCGCTTCATGATCGTACAAATCCACTTGCGCACAATCGATGAAATTTGAAGCTAAATTGGCATGTGGCCGGCGTATTTCCTTCGTTGACTGCTCCCAATTTATGAGCGTTTTCATGGCATCACCCAAGATGATGTGCAGGCGCTTATCCTGCGGCGGCAGCTTGAACCAATGCTGACAAGCGGCGACAACCGAAGGATTGATTTCCAACACCGTGCTGCTCATCCGAATGGTTTTGTAGCAAGCTTTCGTGATCGCACCTGAGCCCAAGCCCAGCTGCAGGGCATGACGCTTCTTCACAGTGAGCGGATCAAAAAACAAAAGCCAAGCCATCATGCGCTGTACATACTCCAGCTCAATCTTGAAAGGCTCATCAATCAACATGCTGCCTTGCACCCACTCCGTGCCGAGGTGCAAATATCGAATGCCGCCCATCTCGGACATATTGACAACGGGTAGGCTGGATTTTTTCATGATGTTTTTAAATGCGAAGAAAGTGCAGCATCCCAAGCGGCCAGCTTGCGTTCAAAGCTCCAAGACGCATTGGCGGGGCTGCTGGAGGGGAGCTTGTAGACAGGCAAGCCGAGGGCTTGCGTGTGTTTGGCATGCGCATAGCTTTCGCCGCCGTTGTGTGCAATGGCTTGGAGCTCTGGGCAAATTTCCTTGAGGCTGGCGAGATCGTTGAGTTTTGCGTTGCGAATCGCGGCATCGAGCGAACCGGCGCGCTCGCAACTGGCATACACATCCCAGCAGCCGATGCCGTGCGCGAGCAAGAGTTCACTACGTTTTTCATAGCTGTCCGCGCATATTTCTTGCCGGCTAGAGGCCGAAATACCTTTAAAAAGAATAGAAAAAATGAGTTTCCAAAAGTTGTTTTGTGGATGGCCGTAATACGCTTGCTTTTCGAGTGATTTGATGCCGGGGAAGCTGCCGAAGATCAGGACGCGCGTGTTGGTGGCAACCAGCGGTGGCATGCCTTGTAGTCTGGGTGCATCGCCTGCTTGTGAGCTCAAAGCAACGCTCTCAGCTTGGGCAAGACGCGCAGCGCGTTCGCTGTGGTCTGCTCTGCCCATGCTTTGCTAGAGACACCGCGCAAATTCGCCAGCACCTGC
>JANMFP010000456.1:0-6486 GCA_031378135.1 Variovorax sp.
TCCATCTCAATCGCCCAATCCCGCCAGCAGCTTTCTTCATTGATTGATGCTGCGCAAAGCAAGCCGCAGGTGATCACCAAGCGCAACACGCCAGTGGCTGTGCTCGTGTCTGCCGATTACTTCAAACGCACCGAAACCGCTGCGCACAGCGCGGAGAGCTTTTACAACACCCTGATCGCGTTGCGCGAAGCCTATCCTCCCTTGGATGATGCCGGCCTACCCAGCCTCTCAGATCGCGCCGCCTCATGGGCGCGCACCAACAGCTTCACTGACGCGCCCTAACCATGGCGCAAACAATTTATTTGGCAGACACCAACGTGATGAGCGAATGGGTGAAGAAAACCCCCGATGCCCACGTCATGAAGTGGGCGCAAACCGCCCAGCTGATTGCCATCTCCGCCATCACGACGGAAGAGGCGCATTTTGGATTGGCTTGGCAGCCCAACGCGCGCAAACTCAGCCTATTCAATGCGCTGGTGCAAAGCCTGCATGCCGTCTATCCCATCACCGAATCCATCGCGCAGCGCGCTGGCATGCTGCGCGGCCAGTTTCAAGCCCAAGGCATCACGCGCAGCGCCCCTGACATGCTGATCGCGGCCACCGCACAAGAACACCAACTGATCATCGCCACCCGCAATGTGCGCGATTTTTTAGGCTGCGGGGTGCAGGTGGTGAATCCGTTTGAACCACTGGTTCAGTAGCGAGTCACGGTGTGGCATTAGCTATTCATTCAATAGCTGTTCACGCTACCCGCTCGCCCGCTTCGCCTTCACGCCAACCGCTCGCCTGCCACGCGACGTGCCTGAAAAAGCCGAGGACTGTCCTTTTAAGCGCCCGGTGCATGGTTTCCCGAGCTGCTGATCTTTTGTAGCGATGATTGCTTTGTTGGCCGCGCCCGACCGGGCTAGTCTTCGTTTTTTCACGCCCATCGCGTAGCGGATTGAGGTGGTTGGCGCGTCGTTATGCTCATAATTCAATAGCACTCTGCGCACGTTTTATAACGGCTATCGGCCTAAAACGCTCTAGAAATTGCTCTGTCACCCGCAATCAGGCCGATTCACTCACGCCAATGCTGCCAAAGCATCTAGCGGACTAGCCGTGCCACCCGCTGCCACCTTCAGCACATGGGTGTAAATCATCGTCGTGGACACATCCGAATGCCCCAGCAATTCCTGCACCGTGCGAATATCCGTGCCCGCTTGCAGCAAATGCGTGGCGAAGCTGTGGCGCAGGGTATGCACGGAAACTGGTTTGATGATCCCAGCCAGCGGCACGGCCTTCTTGATGGCGCGTTGCAAACGCTCTTCAAACAAGTGGTGACGACGCTCCACGCCAGAGCGAGGATCAACTGAATAAGTGGGCGAGGGAAACATCCAGAACCAAGCCCAAGTGTTGCCAACCTGCGGGTATTTGGCCACCAGTGCATGCGGCGTTTCCACCCCGCCCCGTATGGCTTGTCGGTCGGCTTCCCAAAGTGCGCGGGCCGCAAACATCTGCTGGCGCAAAGCGGGTGCCAACGAACGAGGCAGCATCACTACCCGATCTTTGCCACCTTTGGCCTCACGCACAATGATGACGTGGCGGTCGAAATCCACGTCTTTGACGCGCAAACGCAGGCTCTCCATCAAACGCATGCCGGTGCCATACAGCAGGCGCGCCAGCAACGCCGTTTCACCCTGCATTTGCGCCAACAAGCCCGCCACTTCGTTTTGCGTCAGCACGCTCGGAATACGCCGCTTTTGCTGAGGCCGCCCAATGTCGTCCAACCAAGGCAGCTTGACGGCAAGCACCTCGCGGTACAGAAACAAAATGGCGCTCAAAGCCTGGTTGTGGGTGGAGGCGGACACCTTGCGTTCAACCGCCAACATGGTCAAAAACGCCTCCACCTCACGCGCGCCCATCTCCCGTGGGTGACGCATAGCCCCAGTGCCCCCGCCCTTGCGCCCATGCCAGAGTACGAAAAATTTCACCCAATACACATAAGTCGTTTCAGTGCTCAAGCTGTAATGGAGGTACCGAATGCGCTCGCGTACCTGGTCCAACAACCGGGTTGATTGGAGAGGGATTGGAGCACCTGCTGACTTGCCGGGTTTCATGGTTTGAATTATAACTGCTTATTTATACAGTTAAATCGAGATTCTCCATTTCATTCAATGGTTTATGATCGCCCTCATGACCCATGTAAACCGCAACGCCCAGAATATTTCGCAGGTTTTGCGGGGGACATTACGTACTGATCGACGGCTAAACAGTAGCGCTAGCACAGATACTGGGTATTTATACAACGCGAAATTTATGGTAGCGTGCGTAGCTGTTTGCAGCGCACGCACAAAAACGAGTTTTTGAGTCGGACGTTGCAAACAGCTACGTAGGCTGTTAACCAAAAAATTAAGGTTTTCAATGTCACAGATCGAGCGCCAAGCAATGTACAAAGCCGCGACAGAACGCCTCGATCGAGCGGACATTCGCTATGCGAACGCCGCACATCTCGAACGTTAAAGCTCATGACACCTACCCAAGCTGCTCCTGACCTCGAACAACGCCTGTTCGCTATGGGTTTTGATTTCAGTCGTCCCAGCTTACAGCTCGCCTTAAAGGCATTTCGGGAGAGCTTGTCTGTGCCTGTGGACGGTGTGTCGGACTATGTGATGGTGGAAGTCGGAACAAACGACTTTGAGTTCCTGCCAATTCGTCCGGCGCTCACCATTGATCTCACTCGTCAGTTTGGTCATTTTGAAGACGGCGAGTTCTCGCACTACGAGCAGTTACACCTGATGCTCTTTGCCCCGGCCAAGCCGGAATTTGAAGAACTGCAGATGTCGGAGTTTTGCGACCACGGCGAGGAGCGTGGCTCTTTCTTAAATGCCGTCGAGGCCAGCCGAGCTATCGTCGCCGCAGGCAGCATTGAATTTACGGCATGCCTAGTCAAACAGTGGGAAGTATGAAATGAGCTTTAACATGTCAATCGACACGGACCCACAACAGCAGGAGGCGGCTTTGTCGCAACATGTTGTGGTCCGGTCATCTTTACATTAAGCATCACCGATGGAGACGCTACCTTCGCTCGAGGCGCTTGCAGCGATGTTCGACTGCGAACTACGCAGAGGGGACGAGCATCCCGAGCATGGATTGCTTGAGTATGAGGTCGAGTTTGAGTCTGAGCATGAACGCATTAGCCTTCAAGTGTTACCGTTAGCGGAGGAAGTGACCGTCAATGTGTTCACCAGATATCCCTCTCGCATTATCCGGCTGAGCCTGGAGGACGTTAGCAAACTGATAGTGGTCGAAGAAGAGGACGGAGGTAAGGCGGTGGAAATCCACTTCCATAACAGTGAAGTACAGTCCCTGAGCCTCACGCTTCGTCCAACCATGACACTTTCCTGGGGCAACTTCCATGACTCGCCTGAACGGCATCCGCCGTGGGAGCGCGATGATGCTTAACAAGTCACTCGTGACGGACGGCTGCGCCGCCGCACACTTCCGACGTTAACCATCAGAATTTCGCTGTGCGCTACCTCGTCGCTGCATCATGCATTCTGGGCGCGTCCGCTTCCATGCCGGTGAGCGCTGAGGTGATCTACAACCTGAGTCGTTGCGTGGCGAATGAAGACACGGCTAGCCTAGCGTTTGAAGGCGGCGGGAGACGCGTGCGGCGCATTCACCTGGGGCCTCGCGGAATCGAATTGAGCGGTGACATTAAGGGTTTTTCGCCACTGAGTATGGTTCGCGAAATTCAATTACAGCCCAAGTTGAGGGTTTCGTACGTCGGAGGACAAGTCGCTGAATTTGGAAAACTCACGAATGAGTGCGCGAAGAAAGTTCTTTCCGCGGCGAAGGCGCTATCACTGACGACGCGGAGTTCTGATGGTTAACATGCCAATCGACACGGACCCACAACAGCAGCAGCAGGCGGCTTCGCCGCGAGGTGTTGTGGGCCGGTCATCTTCACGTTATATGCCATGACGGATCGCTCGCGCTTTGCACTCTTCGCCATATCGCTGTGCTGGTCAGTCGGGTTGGACTGGCTCTTTTATCCGCGCATCCTGGTTCCTGAAGCACCTGCCGCCGCAGTTTTCTTTATGTCACTGCTCTCCTGGGCACTGTGGTTCATACTTCTCGTACCGATCTGGTTGCCTGCCGTGGTTCCAAACTCAAAGCCACGGCTCCTGAGCCGGTTGTCCTTGCTTTGTGGAACAGTTCTTTTTTTGCCAACAGTGTTGTTCGTAGTGCTCATCTTTCTTGGTGAAAGGTCGATTTCACTGGCGTGCGCGGCAGCACTCACTGCTTTGGTTGGCGCTTGGCATATAACCCGTCGCTCCATTGGATCGCCTTCGGCGCTCAATGAGCTCCAACGTTAGAGCGCACGAATCCATGCTGCCAGCTAGCATCCTTTTTGTTCTGGGCGCCGCTATGGTGGCTTTTGGCGCTTATGGTCTCTGGTGGACTCGGTCAGCGAGAAGATGGCCCCAAGTTGAGGCACGCGTCGTCGAAGCCTCAGTATGTGAGCAGCCGGCGATTGCAAGGGTTCCCCACTCTCTATACACGCCGGTCATCCGATTCGAGTACATAGCGCATGGACATATGCACGTGGGTGACCGCCTGACGATCGTATCGTCCGATTTTCAGACTGCGGACGTAAAGCAGGCAGAAGCATTTGTCGCTGGCTATCCACCTGGTATGCGCACCACGGTTCGTGTCAAGCCGGGCGCGCCGTCCGTGGCAGTCTTGCAGGCCGATGCCTCAGCACGCGCAATGCAACACTATGCTGCCATCGCCCTTTCTGGCTGCTTGCTTGCGTTCATGAGCGTTGTCGTCAACAATCTTCTCCATGCGCCCTAACGAGTCAATCGACACAGACCCACAACAGCAGGAGGCGGCTTCGCCGCAAGTGTTGGTGGCCCTGTCATTTTTACGTTAAATCGCAGTGAAGCGCCTCTTCCGATTCAAGCCACGCCGCCTTGCTACGCAAGCGATTGATGGGGCGCAACAGTTGCTTCTCTCTGCCATCATCGCAGTCGCCGTTTTCCGCTTAGGCAACATGCAGCTTGACGGTCTCTTGCCTTTCGCCGGCGGCGCCGCAGCACTGTTGTTCGGATTCACGTCTCTGCAGTTCAACCGCGCGAGGGCGTATCCCGCAGGGCCCACCCAACGACGTAGCCTCGTGGTTGCGGAGCTGTCGCTGCGGGCCACCCTTTCGTTCGTGCTCGGGGCGGCCCTCACTGCCGTGATCTTCGCATTCTTGGCGCATTCATCCTACATTCCTACACCGGCAGCTCGGTGGCCAACTCAATGGGGGCCAATACTTTGTTCCCTGGTGCCGCTCCCCTTCGTCGCGCATTCGTTCTACACATTCACGATGGCGACGAGGGTCTTGGTTCACGGAATGTTCATGCCTATCGACCCACGTAGCCTCGCCAATCGCTAGAAAAATGGGCAAGGGAGTAACACCACCATGCGACTTAACATGTCAATCGACGCGGACCCACAACAGCAGGAAGCGGCTTCGCCGCGTATGTCGGGGGTCCGGTCATTTTTACGTTAGACCACCAAATGTCCGAATCCCACCTTTATGCTGAGTACGTGGACGCAGCCATCGAACAGTTGCGCCGAACGAATCTGATGCGCTGTCCAGGCCACATCCCACGCGACATGGTCGACCACTCCATACCCCCGATGGATGACTGGATTGGCTGGAAACCAGTGCCAAGTCAGGTCACGGACGCGGACCTGAACGAACTTGAGGCGCGGGCTGGGACCGCATTCCCGCCGCTTTACCGATCTTTTCTCCGCTACAAGCACTTCATCGACTTGACGGAGTTCGGCGTTCGATTTGAAAGACACACTTCCTCCGATTGGAAGCGCGTTCTCACAGCGGCTATCTTCGACCAGTGGGAACCGGAGAGAACGATTGGACGCGGTCTCCTTCCGTTCGGATCGGAAACATTCATGGACGCTGGCCAGGTTTGTTTCGACACAAGTGCACGGCTTCCGGACGGTGATTGTCCAGTGGTGTTTTTGGATCACGAGTGGGTGGATACCGATCGCGAGATTCAGCCAGTGTTTTCGAGTTGTCGGAAGATGTTCGAATGCTTGAAGCTAGCCGCAGATTCTGACCTTATCTTCGAAGATTCAGGATTACCTAATGGTGGGGTGTCCAATGCGGCCGCAGTCATTCAAAGATTTTTCGAAATTGACCCATCCGGCACCGGCAGAGGGGCGAAAGCGTACTGGAGTATTTGGCAATGAATCGAGGCCCGTGGTCTAACCCGTCGGTCAACCCTACCGCCCAAAAGCTGCGCTTTTGGGTACCCTCCTCGCTACGCGCTCCGGCGTCGGGTTACCTCCAACGTTGAGGTTGTAAAAAAACCTCTCACTAGAATTTCAAAATGCACCGCTCAAAAAATCAACGCATCAGAACGCCGCATACGCCACGATCAGAGGTGAGGGAATGGTTTGGGCACCCTCCAAAACGCTCCCTCACTGTGT
>JANMFP010000458.1:0-2066 GCA_031378135.1 Variovorax sp.
CCCACATCGAGGCCATAGATGGCATCAATGCTTGAGGCTGAGTAGGCGTGGGGCTGCATTTGCTCTTTATGAATGGGGCTGGAGAGGATGGAGTTTTAATACCGAATACCGGACGCAGAAGACGGAAAGGTTACGCAGAAGACGCAAAAAAATACAAAAGAAAATTCAAAATTAAGCCGCTACTCTCGCAACTCTTATGGTCTTTTCTCTTTTTGGTATTTCTTCTGCGTAACCTCTGCGTCTTCTGCGTCGGCATTCGGTATTTGGTATTAAACAGCTCTACGAACCATGAGTTCTTTGATTTTGCCGATGGCCTTGGTGGGGTTTAAACCTTTGGGGCAGACATCGACGCAGTTCATGATGGTGTGGCAGCGGAACAGGCGATACGGATCTTCCAAATTGTCCAAGCGCTCATTGGTGGCTTCATCACGGCTGTCGGCGATGAAACGATAGGCTTGCAAGAGGCCTGCGGGGCCGACGAATTTGTCGGGGTTCCACCAGAAGCTGGGGCAACTTGTGGAGCAGCTCGCACAAAGAATGCATTCGTACAAACCGTTGAGCTCTTCGCGCTCTTCTGGCGATTGCAAGCGCTCTTTCTCGGGTGGAATCGTATCGTTGATCAGATACGGCTTGATCGAGTTGTATTGCTTGAAGAACTGCGTCATGTCCACAATAATGTCGCGAATCACAGGCAGGCCGGGCAGCGGTTTCAATGTAATGTCACCCTTTAAGGTGCGCATATTCGTGAGGCAAGCTAAGCCATTTTTGCCATTGATGTTCATCGCGTCTGAGCCGCAAACGCCTTCGCGGCATGAGCGACGAAACGAAATGCTCGGGTCCACTTCCTTGAGCTTCATCAATACATCGAGCAACATGCGCTCGCTGCCATCGAGCTGCACTTGGATGGTTTGCATATACGGCTTGGCATCTTTTTCAGGATCGTAGCGGTAGATTTTGAAGGTGCGCATTTCCATGATGTTTCTCCAGTACTTCTCGAATTAAAACGTTCTGACTTTTGGCGGCACAGACTCGGCCGTGAGCGGCTTGAGCTTGACGGCTTTGTAATCGAGCTTGTTGCCCTCGGCGTACCACAGCGTGTGCTTCATCCACTCGGCATCGTTGCGTCCCATCGGGGTTTTCGGATCGTCGATTGGGCGCTCGTAATCCACCACGGTGTGCGCACCACGGCACTCTTTGCGCGCTGCGGCAGAGACAATGGTTGCCTCGGCGGATTCGATCAAATTCTCCACTTCGAGCGCTTCAATGCGAGCTGTGTTGAAGGTTTGCGATTTGTCTTTGAGCACGATGCCGTTGACACGCTTGCGCAGCTCAGCAATTTTCTTCACGCCTTCGTCAAGGCTTGCCTGCGTGCGGAACACGCCGGCGTGTTGTTGCATGGTTGCGCGAATGTCGTTGGCAACGTTTTGAGCGTATTCGCCATCGGTGGAATCGTTCAAGCGAGCAATGCGAGCAAGAGTTTTGTCGGCTGCATCCGCTGGCAATTTCTTGTGCTCTTTAGGCGAATTCTTGAGCGATTCAACAATATGATTGCCAGCCGCGCGGCCGAAGACCAGCAAGTCAAGCAGCGAATTCGTGCCCAAGCGATTCGCGCCGTGCACGCTCACGCAAGAGCATTCGCCCACAGCGTACAAGCCGTTGAGAACCGCGTTGTCGTCGCCATTTTTCTGGATCACGACTTGGCCGTTGATGTTGGTCGGGATGCCGCCCATTTGGTAATGGATGGTGGGCACGACGGGGATCGGCTCTTTGGTGATGTCCACGTTGGCGAAGTTCACGCCGATTTCGTACACCGAGGGCAGGCGCTTATGAATCGTGTCTGCGCCCAAATGATCGAGCTTGAGCATCACGTGATCTTTGTTCGGGCCGCAACCTCGGCCTTCTTTGATCTCTTGATCCATGCAGCGCGAGATGAAATCGCGCGGGGCGAGATCTTTCAAAGTGGGCGCATAGCGCTCCATGAAGCGCTCGCCATTGCTGTTGAGCAAAATGGCGCCTTCGCCGCGGCAACCTTCGGTCAGCAAAACGCCAGCACCTGCCACGCCCGT
>JANMFP010000467.1:0-1586 GCA_031378135.1 Variovorax sp.
CTTTTATGCCGCTGCGCTCACGGAGCGCTTGCTGCGCGCTGGCATGTATGCACGCTGCGTGCTGCTCAATCCTGCGCCGTTTCCTGCGCGAGATTTAGCAGCCTATATTGGGCGCGTGAAGAATTGGCACGATGAGGGCAACTTCGTTTTTACGCAGCAGCATGTCGATGAACTCAAAGTGATCGATGGCCAAAGCTTCACGCGCGCTGAGCGCTACATGGCGATCATCACCAAAGGCGATGAAGTGCTCCAATGGAGCGAGATGACGCAGCGCTTCCCCGCTGGCACGATGCGGCTGCTGGAAGGCGGGGATCATGCGATCAGCGATTTTGAGATGTATGCGGATGAGGTATTGGCGTTTTGCCAAAATACATAGACATGACCAACAACACACTTCAAGCTGATTCGCACATTCCGCGCTTGGGCTTGGCCGATGACGGCACGCGAAAAATTGTGGAAGTCGCCGTAGGGATTTTGATGCAGGCGAATGGTAACTTCTTGATGACCACGCGGCCTGTGGGAAAAGTTTACGCAGGCTATTGGGAGTTTCCGGGCGGCAAGATTGAAACCGGTGAAACGCTGGAAGCTGCATTACATCGTGAGCTACAAGAGGAAATCGGCATCACGATTGGTGCGGTGCATCCGTGGAAAGAGCAGATTGTGGATTATCCGCATGCTCTGGTGCGGCTGCATTTTTGCAAGGTATTTGATTGGAGCGGTACGTTTGAAATGCGTGAGGGGCAGGAGATGCGCTGGCAGCGCTTGCCTTGTGATGTGTCGCCGATTTTGCCGGGGGCGCTGCCCGTACTTGATTGGCTGGCGAGTTAAAGCTTTCAGCGCGCCAACAAGGTATCGGCTGTGATTGGGTTGTCTCCCGCAGCGGCATAAAGGGGGAATTCGGGCGAGGCCCGAAGGAGGACAGCCGCGAAGGGAGGCAGCCCAAGCGCAGTCGATACCGATCGATTCAGATGCTACTAATTCAGTAGCGACTCACCCAATAAATATGCCGGCAAAACAGGCAAAAAGATCAATTTCTCGCCTTATCCGCTTCAGTCTTGAACGAATCCGCATAAAACTCTTCCGCAGGCAATCCACGTTGCGCCACAAAATCTCGCTGCGCCGAATCCACCACAATCGGCGCACCGCAGGCATACACCTGATAGCCGCTCATGTCTGGCAGATCATCGAGCACCGCACGATGTACGAAGCCAGTGCGGCCTGTCCACGCGTCTTCCGGTAATGCATCTGAGACGACCGGCACATACGTTAAGTTCGGCATCTCAGCGCAGCGCTCTTTGACCCATGCATCCAAATACACATCAGCCGGGCGGCGGCCGCCCCAATACAGCGTGGTCGGGCGCTTGATGTTTTTAAACTGCATGTGCTCGATCAAGGCTTTAATTGGCGCGAAGCCCGTGCCCGAGGCAACCATGATGATCGGCTTATCGCTCTCGCGCAAGTAGAAGCTGCCATACGGCCCTTCGATGCGCAGAATTTCTTTTTCTTTCATTGCGCCAAACACGTGATCGGTGAATTTGCCGCCGGGCGTATGGCGGATGTGCAGCTCGATCATGGGCGCAGCAGCA
>JANMFP010000578.1:0-4322 GCA_031378135.1 Variovorax sp.
GCTTGATCGTGCGCAAGATCGATGCTGGCCGCAGCGCGATAGTCGCCGCAAGAGCCTTGGATCATGCTGGGCTTGCGCCAGCAGCGGCGGTAGTCGGCCAGTTGCTCTGCATCAAAATCCGCAAGCTTAGAGCCGCCCCAACCGAGCAGGCAAGTCTCGTAAAAATAATCAGGATCTGCGCCGATCAGCGCTTCAGGGAAGGGCGCAGGCTGGGAGAGGAAGAACCAATGCCAATACGCGCCCGCGACTTGCCGCGTGACGTGGAGGAACAACTCCGTGGTGGGCACGATATCCATCAAGGTGAGCGAACGCACCGCCCGGGGATGGTCGAGCGCCAGCCGATGCGCGGTGCGTGCGCCTCGGTCGTGGCCGATCAAGTGAAATTGCGGCAAGCCGAGCGTATGCATCAAGCCTGCTTGATCAGCGGCCATGGCGCGAAAGCTGTAGTTGCTCGCATCGGGCAGGCAGGGTGGATGGGCTGAATCGCCATAGCCGCGCAAATCAGCGCAGACGACGGTGAAATTTCGGCCAAGCGTGGGCGCGATGTGCGCCCACATGGCCTTGGTTTGCGGAAAGCCATGCAACATGAGCACGGCGGGCTTGGCTGCATCCGCATGCCGCTTGATGACGCAAGCGATCTCGATGCCATTCACATTCACGTTGCGGGTTTCAAAGCCTTCAAACATACTCTCAACCTCGTTTTATAGAAAAACGGCTAGTCGCCGGCGTATTTACTACGTATAGTGCTATCATTTAATGAGTTAGTAGACAAATGATAGATGAAGTCAAGCGATTGCCTAAAATCGTGAGAATAGCATCACACGCCATGCTTTTTTAAAAGGACATCCCATGCGATTCAATCTTCGCCAAACCACAACGTCACTCGTATTGCTCAGCGTTGCTGCCGTGTGCAGTGCTCAATCTGACCCAGTTACAGCGGCTTCAGCCAAAGAAAAAGGCGCCAAAGTCACCCCAAGCGGTTTGGTGTATTTGTCGCTTTCTGAGGGCAAAGGCAACAGCCCTTTGCCAACCGACACGGTCAAAGTTCACTACAAAGGCACTTTCGCTGACGGCAAAGAATTTGACAGCTCTTACAAGCGCAACGAGCCAACGACGTTTCCCCTCAATCGCGTCATTCCTTGCTGGACAGAAGGCGTGGGCATGATGAAGGTGGGCGGCAAAGCGAAGCTGACCTGCCCGGCCGCCATTGCCTATGGCTCGCGCGGCGCGGGTGGCGTGATTCCACCGAACACGACGCTGCTGTTTGAAGTAGAGCTGCTAGGTATCAACGGCAAGTGAGCCAATGGCAAGCAAGCAGATGTCGCTCTACAACTGCCAAACTTGCCCAATGCGCGGGCTGAGTTGGCCTTTGAGTAGGCTAGCGTAAGCATGGCTGGCAGAAGCAGCAGTGTGCGTTTCAACATCCATCCATGTGTTGCCCGTTTGCGAGACGCGCTGCGCAAAGGCTTGCCAGCTGTGCACGAGGCGCTGGTTGAGCACCGCGCCGCCCCAGTCGTCGCGGCGCTTGGCAATCTGCGCGGGTGCGAAAAAGAGCGTGGCCTTCGGGCCGGGCAGGCCTTTCGCTCCGCCCAGCTCTTGCACATGCGTGCCGCCCACGGAGCAGCTGTATTTGAGCGCTTTGAAATGCGAGTGAATTTGCAAGCGCAGTGTGGCATTGCCGGCGTAATCCACATAGGTGCAAGGCAGATCGGCACTTAATGTCTCTATTCTGTCGTAGGTGATGACTTGGTCGTAGCAACCGAGCGATTCGCAGAAGGCGAGATTGCTTTTTGAAGTGAGTCCGATGATTTTGGGGCGCCGAGCTTGCGGGCTTAGTTCTGTCGCACGCTGGGCGAGGCAAAATGCCGTGCCATAAGCCGTTTTACTGGATGCACTGGACAGCAGCACGGCATCGCTGCCAAAGAAGCTGTTGTCAGCTAAAAAATCGTCAATCAACCAACTCGTGATGAACAGCGGGCGCAGCAAGCATTGCACGGCTTCGCTGCCATGCGCATAAAACGGATCTGCGGCGCAATTTGTGTATTGGTTGTACACAGCAGCCAGCTTACCGCGCGGCCCATCATTCACGGAGAAGCCCGCCGCAGAGCTGCGCGATGGCGTGAGCACGACTTCATTGCTCATCGGGTAGTAGCCATAAAAGCGCTCGCCCGCAGCAATTCCTTCGAACGTTGACTCCTTCACGCTCGCAAAGCCCCACACGGGAATCACGCCAAATTCATCGGCGCGCGGGTAGAAATGCCAATAGCTCATCGCATCGCCGAAGCTGGCGTAGGTGATGTTGTTCGCGGTGAGCGAAAAAATATCAATCTTCAAGCGAATTTGGCCACTCTGCAGTGCGGCTGCTTCGGCCTGCTCCCAATGGGTTTCGCTTAAAGTTTTTTTATTGACGAGGAAGTTTTGTGTTTGCATGAATTCATTCTAGGGGGAGCGGGAAGGAGCCGCTGAGTGGCACTGTCACGCATGCGAAGCCAGCTCATGCGAAGGTGATGCGGCCCAGATCACTTTGTTTTATGCGCTGCTCGGCGTGGCCTGTATGCTCTCGGCGCTCAGCAATTCGTGGCTTTGGATGATGGCCTCGGGGCAAATGGTGGGCCCGAGCCTGGTGGGCTGGATCGCGGATGGCGCGGGTGGTTTGCAAAAGGGCTTGGCTGTCTCTGCTGCTATTCTCTGGTTTGGAGCCATCATTGCCATGTTTCAAAAGCCACCCATGCGTTCTTCTACATCGACATCAATCAATATGACACGACCAATACAAACACCGCCTCTGAAAGCCGAACTCAATACACTGCGCGGCACGAGCGCGCTCGCCGTGCAAGCTGTGCAATGCATCACAAACATCGTGGAGCAGATGCATGGCGCGATTGTGAATTTGGCGCTGCCTCTGCAAGCTAAAGAGGCCAAGCCACATAAAACGCGCGGTATCACGGGCTTGGTGTATCGCAGTGTGCGCGGCGTCACTGGTCTGGTGGGCTGGGGGATGGATCGCAGCTTGGATGTGGTGCAACTTCCTGTGGTTTCAAAAGCCCTTGCTCCGGCTGCGAGGCAGCTCTCCGGCAAGCTCAAACTGAAATCTGCTGAGCCTTATCGCGAGACGGTGCGTGCCGCTGTGAACGGTGTGCTGGGCGACACCTTGGCGGCTACGAAAAATCCGCTAGCGATTCAAATGCAATTTCGCCAGCAGGGCCAAGCGCTCATTCCTTCAAAGCGCAATGGCAAGCTGCTGATCCTCGTACATGGCCTGTGCATGAATGATCTGCAGTGGCTGCGGGGCGGGCATGACCATGGGGCGATGCTCTCTGAGCAATTTGGCTATGAAGCTATTTATCTGCACTACAACACCGGCCGGCCCATTCATGCCAACGGTGAGAGTTTTGCGCAGCTTTTGGAAAGCACTTTGAGCAATTGGCCCGTGTCCATCACTGAGCTGGTGATCGTTGGCCACAGCATGGGAGGTTTGATCACGCGCAGTGCTTGTCATCACGCGGCCCAAGTCAATCACAGTTGGGTCAAAAAATTAAGCAAACTCATCACGCTTGGCTCGCCACATGCAGGCGCGCCTCTGGAGCGTGCAGGCCGCGGCCTAGATTTCTTGCTCGGCATCAGCCCTTACTCTGCGCCCCTTGCAAAGCTTGGCCTCGTGCGCAGCGCGGGCATTCAAAATTTGCGTGACGGTGCAGTCACAGCTTCCGGTGAATTACCGATTTGGCCTCAGCATGTGAAGCTCTATACCTTGGCATCCACCAAGCAAAAAGCGCCTGAAAAAAGCGTTAAAGCTGATCTCGCTGCACCCTTCAAGCGCCTGCTTGGCGATGGCCTCGTTCCTGTGAAAAGTGCGTTAGCGCTTGACGATCAACCCAAGCTCGGTTTGCCCATGCGCATTCCAGCTTCGCGCCAAGCCGTTGTCTATGAAATTGATCATTTTCAAATGCTGGGTAGCGCTCAGGTGGCTAAGCATTTGCTGCGGTGGTTGAAGGTTTGAGGCGCAAAGCTCAGAGTTTGAAGCCAAACGCTCCATCGGCATATTGAGCCAGTCATACTCGCGTTTTTACTTAAGGGTAAAGCCCGAAGCGTAAAAAAGCACGATCGTTCGATAATCTGCGGCATTCACAACATGCTGCTCGTGCCTAAAGCGCAAAGCAGCCCATAACCCGGAGACCTCCAACCATGAAACGACTGCTTGCCGCCTGCGCACTTTCTCTATCCCTCTTGGCTGCGCCCACTGCACTCACTGCGGCCGACACCTACACGCAGACCCAATACCCCATCGTGCTGGTGCATGGTTTGCTCGGTTTTGATGCGCT
>JANMFP010000011.1:0-4549 GCA_031378135.1 Variovorax sp.
CACTCGTTGCAAACTCTGTGCGCATGCCCGATGCGCAAGATCCGCAGGGCCTCACGCGCGCCGGCCTTGCCACGCCGCGCCAAGTGCCTGCCAGCGTGCTCGCCTTTGACACGCGCAAAAGCACCGCCCAAAGCCAACTTGGCCTCACGCTTGATCAGCGCATCGCGCCCGAGCACAGCATCAAGCTTGCGGCATGGAATGGCTCGCGCAACATCACACAGTTCCTTTCGACAACGATTGGCGCGCAAACGCCAGCAACCTCTGCCGGCGGCGTGATAGATTTGGATCGAAGCTACCACGGCCTCGATGCGCGCTACACCTTCACACGCAAGCTTGCCAACGGCCCTTTCATTGTGCACTTGGGTACGAGCGCTGAGCGCCTCACGGAGGATCGCCGTGGCTTTGAAAACTTCATTGGCACGCGCACTGGTGTGCAAGGCCGCTTGCGCCGTGATGAAAACAATCGCCTTGCGAGCAACAATCTTTATGCCCAAGCACAGTGGTGGATGCTGGAGAGCACGGCCTTGCACGCAGGCTGGCGCAGCAATCGCATCCAACTGCGCTCTGAAGATCGTTTCATTGCGGCGGGCAATCCGAACGATAGCGGCAGCGTGAGTTACAGCGGGAGCACGCCAGTCGTTGGCATTTTGCACAACCTGAGCGATACGCTCAACGTCTATGCCAGCTGGGGCCGCGGCTTCGATGCGCCCACGATGAATGAAGTGGCCTATAACCCGAATTCCGCGCTCTCTGGCCTCAATCTCGGCCTACAAGCCGCACGCAGCCAGCAGTGGGAACTTGGCTTCAAATGGAATCCGCAAGCAAACACGAGCTTGAACCTCGCTGTATTCGATGCGCAAACCAGTAATGAAATCGTCGTCTTATCCAACAACAGCGGCCGCTCGCGCTTTCAAAATGCAGGCCGCACATCGCGCCGTGGCTTAGAGGCCGCATTCGAGCACAGCTTCGCACCGGCTTGGCAAGTGCGCAGCAGCCTCACTTATCTGGATGCGCGTTACAACGAAGCCTTCACCAGCTGTTATCTCACCACTTGCAGCGCCACAGGCACTGGCGCGAACGCCCCGCGTTTGGTGACTGCTGGCTCGCGCCTTCCCGGCACGAGCCGCTTGAATGCCTTTGCCGAGCTGCTCTACAAACCCAAAGGCCATTGGATGGAAGCCAGCCTCGAATGGCGAGCCAGCAGCAAAGTTGCAGTAGACGATATCAACAGCGATGACGCCGCTGGTTATGGCTCGCTCGCAGCCCGAATCGCCTTCAAGCAGCAAATCGGCAGCTGGCAGCTCACGCAAAGCCTGCGCGTCGATAATCTAGCCAACCGCCGTTATGTGGGCTCCGTGATCGTGAATCAAGCGAACAGCCAGTTCTTTGAACCGGGGCAGGCGCGCAGCCTCCTAGCGACCTTGTCTGCGCAGTATCGGTTTTGACGTGTGATGTTTATTTTGCAAATCTTTCCAAGACTTATTTCCTCAAGTGGCTTACTCCTTGATCGGTATTCCATACGCCCTAGGCGGTTTGGTGGTTTGAAGATCAAGACGGAGTTATTCCAATGACAGCGCTGCCTGCGGTCTGGATCCGTATTGAGCGTTTCGAGGGCAGCAGCCCGCGCGAGGTCGGCGCTTGGATGCTAGTGACTGCGAATGACGTGCAAGGCACGGTAGGCGGTGGGCGCTTGGAATTTGATGCCATCGCGCATGCGCGATCCTTGTTGGAAGAGCATGCGCGATCCTTGCTCGCTGCTCAGCCGCTTGTTGCCTCAGAAGAAACGCGCCGCTATGCGCTCGGGCCATCGCTTGGGCAATGCTGTGGTGGCGTAGTGTGGTTGAAATTCACAACGATTGCTGCTGGGGATGATACTAAATTGATAGCACTCCGTGCAGATTCTTTGCCGGCCAGTGGCCAAAATCGCTTAAAAATTGCGTTGTTTGGTGGCGGGCATGTTGGTAAAGCGATTGTGCAGGCGCTGGGCAGCTTGCCTTGCAGTGTGCATTGGATCGACAGCCGAGATGAGATTTTTCCGGAGCAAATGCCCGCGAATGTGCAAGCAGAGCACAGCGCGCCCGTGCAAGCGGCAGTGAGTGATCTCATGCCGCAAAGCCATGTGCTCATCATGAGCTTTTCACATGCAGAGGATTTGGATATCGTGGCCGCATGCCTCAAACGCCAACGCGAGAAAAAGGACGTGCCATTCATTGGATTGATTGGCAGCAAAACCAAATGGGCGACGTTTCGCCATCGCTTAGAAGAGCGCGGTTTTACGGCAACAGAGTTGGCGCATGTCACTTGCCCTATTGGTTTGCCAGGCATTGCGGGCAAAGAGCCTGAGGTGATTGCTGCGAGCGTGGCGGCTCAGCTTTTGCAGTTTCGTCAGGTTTAAACTCCCCGCATGCCTTTTTCAAACCTTGGGTTTTCCCCTTCCGTCTTAGCTGCATTCCATCGCGCCATTCAAGGCGAAGAATTTGCCGAAGCCACGCCGGTGCAACAAGCTGCGATTCCAGCTATTTTGCAAAACAAAGATGTACTGGCCTCAGCGCAAACGGGCTCGGGGAAAACTGCCGCTTACACGCTTCCCATCTTGGCGCACCTCGTCGTTCAAGAGCCGCCGCAGGCTGGCAGGCCGCGCTGCATCGTGCTCGTGCCCACGCGAGAGCTGGCCGTGCAGGTCGAGGAGATGACGCGCAAGTTGGCTAAATTTTTGCCACGCCGCATCAAGCTGCTGGCGGCTTACGGTGGTGTAGACATTGAGCCGCAAATGTTTGCTTTGAAAGACGGCGTAGACATATTGATCGCCACGCCCGGCCGCTTGCTTGATTTGGCCGATCAACGTGCGCTTGGCTTCAAACAAGTGCGCCATTTTGTGCTCGATGAGGCAGACCGTTTGCTCGATTTAGGCTTTCAAGCTGAGTTGCAACGCCTCTTGGCCTTGATGCCCGAGAAGCGGCAAAACCTATTTTTCTCCGCCACCTTCAGCGCCGAGATCGAAATCTTGGCCGCCGCTTTGCTGCATGAGCCTGCGCGCATCCAGATTGATTCAGAGCCCGATGTCGCCCCGCAAATTGAGCAACGTGCGATCGCCGTCGATGCGGCGCGGCGAACGCAGCTCTTGCGCAAGCTCTTCATGGAAAACGATTGGGAGCGCGCCTTGGTCTTCGTCGCTCGCCAATACGATTCAGAAAAAATCGCCATGAAGCTGCGCTCTGCCGGGCTCAAAGCCGAGCCGCTGCACGGCCAGCTCACGCAAGGCAAGCGTATTCAGGTGGTTCAAGACATCAAAGCAGGGCGCGTAGATTTAGTGATCGCCACCGATCTCGCCTCTCGCGGGCTGGACATCAAGGAGCTGCCCGTCGTCGTCAATTTCGACCTGCCGCGCTCTGCCACCGATTACACCCACCGCATTGGCCGAACGGGCCGCGCCGGCATGCCTGGCCTGGCTGTGAGCTTTGTGACGGTGGATATGCAGGCGCATTGGGAATTGATTTGTAAGCGACAAAGTGTGGTGGCCGAACTAGAAGAAATCGAAGGCTTTGAGCCAACAGACATCGCCACGACAGAGGACGAAGCGCTTGTGCCCACCGGCCTCGATATCCATGGCGGCATCAAAGGCAAGCGCATGAGCAAGAAAGACAAAGTGCGTGCAGCGGCGGCGGCTTTAGCGGCTCAAAAGGCCCCTGTTTCTAGCGATTAGTGGCACATTCCATGCTTGCTAACCAAGCATGCTATTGATTTGTATACAATTAAGTGGTGCCGCAGCGGAGCTACTTTTAGTTCGCGGCCAGTTCTGTTTACAGCGCCCGCAGTGGTGAACAGCAGGGAGTTCTCAATGGAAGCATATTTGCTGGATTGGGCCAACCTGCTGTTGCGTTGGGTGCACGTCATCACCGCGATTGCTTGGATTGGCTCTTCGTTTTATTTCGTTTTTCTCGATAACAACTTAGAAAAACCCAAATCGCCAGACTTACTTGAAAAAGGCGTGGACGGCGCGATTTGGGCGGTGCATGGTGGCGGTTTTTACAACCCGCAAAAATACCTCGTTGCGCCCAAGAAAATTCACACCAAGCTGCATTGGTTTTATTGGGAAAGCTATTCGACGTGGCTCACCGGCTTTGCGCTGTTCACCGTGCTGTATCTCTACAACGCCAGCACTTATTTGATTGATAAATCTCTCATGGATTGGCAGCCTGGCGCGGCGATCAGCGTGGCGCTGGCCTTCCTAGTGGTGTTTTGGATGGTGTACGACAGCGTTTGCCAGCTTTTTGGCTTTCGCAAGAATGGCGAGCTGATTGTGGGCATCGTGATGATGGGCGTGGTGGCATTCATGTGTTGGCTGGCTTGCCAATGGTTTGCAGGCCGGGCGGCCTTTCTGCTTGTGGGCGCAGCGATAGCCACAGCCATGAGCGCCAACGTGTTTTTCTGGATCATTCCGGGGCAGAAAAAAGTCGTGGAAGCGATGATGGCCTCGCAATCTGGCGGCGCGAAATACGATTCAGCCAAGCTCGCCATCCACGGTAAGCGCGGCAAGCAGCGCAGCGTC
>JANMFP010000020.1:0-2658 GCA_031378135.1 Variovorax sp.
CCTCAGGGCCGCCTTTGAACATGCAGGGCGCATTGGTGCAAACGTTCAGCTTGAACTTGCCCACTGGCTTTTGGTTGTACATGTTGTAGAAAGTCGTGACTTCATGCACCGCCATCGTTGGCATGCCGAGATATTCGCCAATCACCTTCTCAGATTCCGGGCTCACCCAACCCTGCTCTTGCTGAACAATCGACAAACAAGCCATCACAGCCGATTGCGCTTGATCGCTCGGGTATTTCGCCACTTCCTTAGCGAAACGTGCTTTTGTAAAGTCAGACAACATCAAAGACCTCCACAGAGCGTGTTGAGAGAACCACGATCAAAGAAGCTCAGTTTTTTATTTGACGCTTCGCAAGCTGCTTTCATCGCAGGAGTTATAAGGGTAATACCTTGTTTCTCATCTGTGAAAATTTCTGCAAATTTACTACCCGCCGGAGAAGTGACAAACGTGTAAATTTGACTAATTTCTTGTGGAGTCATTTCTTTTGTCAGAATTTGGGCGTATTGTTTCGCAAATAGATCTTTCGTAAAGTTTTTAGAAAACTCGTCAAGCAAAACGCGAGCAGCTTCTTTGCTCGCTCCACCTTTTTCCACCTGCTCGCGAAGGCCTGAACTCATCAGCTTAAGTGTTGACTCAGCTTGCTTCCAATTTTTCTCCACCATAAAAGTTGCAAGCTGAACCGATTCAAACGAAAAGCTTTGAGCGCGAGTAGTTTGCGCAAATAACAATGCAATAAGACTTATGAATATGGTTTTCTTCATCGATCAATCTCTCCGAACACGACATCCATCGTGCCAATCACAGCCACGGCGTCAGCAATCATGTGACCACGGCTCATCTCGTCCATCGCGGCCAAATGTGCGAAGCCGGGGGCACGGATTTTGAGGCGATAGGGTTTGTTCGCACCATCGCTCACCATGTAAATGCCGAACTCGCCTTTCGGGTGCTCAACTGCGGCATACGCTTCGCCTTCGGGCACGGCGAAGCCTTCGGTGAAAAGCTTAAAGTGGTGGATCAGTTCCTCCATGTTGGACTTCATGGATTCACGATTTGGCGCAGCAACTTTGTGGTTATCGGTAATCACTGGGCCTGGGTTGGCTTTGAGCCAAGCTACGCATTGCTTGATGATGCGATTGGATTGGTTCATCTCTTCCATGCGCACCAAATAACGGTCGTAGCAATCGCCGGTTTTGCCGACGGGGATATCGAAATCTAGCCTGTTGTACACCTCGTAGGGTTGCTTTTTGCGCAAATCCCAAGCGATGCCTGAGCCGCGCAGCATCGCACCAGTGAAGCCAAGATTTTTGGCGCGCTCGGGCGTGACGATACCGATGCCGACTGTGCGCTGTTTCCAAATGCGGTTGTCAGTCAAAAGTGTGTGGTATTCAGCCAAACATTGGTCGAACCGCGTCGCAAAGTCGCCGATGAAATCGAGCAGACTGCCTTGGCGGTTCTCGTTCATCTTGGCCAGCGCCTTAGCATTGCGCACCTTGCTGGCTTTGTATTGCGGCATCGTGTCAGGCAGATCGCGATACACACCGCCGGGGCGGAAATAAGCCGCATGCATGCGCGCGCCGCTCACAGCTTCGTACATGTCGAATAAATCTTCGCGCTCGCGGAAGGCATACAGCATGATGGCCATTGCGCCGCAATCAAGCCCATGGCAGCCGAGCCAGAGCAAGTGATTCAAGAGCCGCGTGATCTCCGAATACATCACGCGGATGTATTGCGCACGCTCGGGTACGTCGATGCCCATCATCTTCTCGATGGCCAAGCAATACGCATGCTCGTTGCACATCATCGAGACGTAATCCAAGCGATCCATGTAAGGGAGCGATTGGATGTAGGTGCGCGTCTCGGCCAGCTTTTCTGTGCCGCGATGCAGGAGGCCGATGTGTGGATCAGCGCGTTGGATCACTTCGCCATCAAGCTCCAGCACAAGGCGCAACACGCCGTGGGCAGCTGGATGCTGCGGGCCAAAGTTCAGAGTGTAGTTTTTAATTTCAGCCATGGTTTACTCCGCCTTCGGTGCGATACCGCCATAGTTGTCTTCACGAATAATACGCGGCACGACTTCGCGCAGCTCGACAGTGACGGGCTGATAAATGACGCGCTTTTTCTCTGCGTCGTAGCGCATTTCCACATGACCATTCATAGGGAAATCTTTGCGGAAGGGATGGCCAATGAAACCATAATCCGTCAAGATGCGACGCAAATCGTTGTGGCCTTCAAACACGATGCCGAATAAATCGAAGGCTTCGCGCTCATACCAATTAGCGGATGCCCAAATCTCATTCACCGATGCAACCATTGGAATATCGTCATCAGACGCATACACCTTCAGGCGCAGGCGTTGATTCAAATTCACTGAAAGCAACTGCAGCACGACACAATAGCGCGGGCCGTCGTATGCGCCATCTTTGTATTCGGAGTAATCAATGCCGCAGAGATCGAGCAATTGCTCGAATTCGCAGCCGGGGGTATCGCGCAGTGTGATGCAGGCGGCATAGTAATCAGCCGCCGAGACGACGGCAGTGACTTCACCAAGTTTGGACGTGATGCGCTTGATCTTTGCGCCCAATGCTGCTTGCACAGCATCGAGTGTGGTTTGCGCGGCAACAGAAAATTCGCTCATCTGCTGGTGCCCTTTACGCGCG
>JANMFP010000072.1:0-7744 GCA_031378135.1 Variovorax sp.
GGCCCCATGTAATACAGGCGCTTGCCGCCTTCATACAGCATCGAATGCTCAGCCACCGCGCGCACCACGCCAGCAGTGTTCTCCGGCCGCAGCGTGAGCTTGTCGCCATTCAATTTGTCCTCAAAGGAGTACATCTCCTTCTCAACAATATCTGTCACCTCGCCCAGACCACGCACGAATAGCGGCGTCGGCTCCACAATCGGCGTGCGAATGTTGCGATAAGCATAGCGCGCCATTAGATTGCGCACCTTCTCTTCCAGCCACTCCCAACGCGCGGAGTCGGGCGGGAGGATGTCGTTCATGCCTTTGATGGCGACTAATTTTTCACTCATATATTGATAGCGCTTTGCGCATATTTTATAAGGGCTAGAGCCCGAAAGGACTTGAATTTACGATTTCGTCAGGCTGCATTTAACGGTGCTACATGCTCTGCAATCCAATCAGCAAACTGCTATTCGCTGATGTGCCCCGCAGCCACACCGCGCATCATGAGCACGCAGTGAGCATTATCGGCTGTTAAGCGCTGGCCATTGAGTTGCACAAACAACTCAAGAGCCAAAAAAGCCGTGCGCTCGTTGCCCATCAAAAATGGACAGCGTCACGCAATTTCACAGCCATACGACGCAGCCAATTGAGCAGCCGTCGCCACGCCAGAAGCCGCTACCTACTGAGGGCGCTCAAGCAACACATCTAGCAGCTCAATATCTCGCACGCCAGACTGCCCGCCGTGCTCCGCCAACTGCACATCGTGCACAGCAAACAAGACCTCGCGGGTCAGCCAGCCCCATTCACGCATGCTTTGCACACGCTTTACTTGGCCAGCTCACACAACGCATCGCACCGCTTGCGCATGATCTCTTCCGCCGTTTTCATCTGCACCTCAAACGCAGGGTCAGCATTGTTCACGCGAAACCCATAAGGCGCATCCGTCAAGAAAAGCTGATCCCCTTCTCCACCTTCAACCGCGCCAAAATCTCTTTGGGCAGGATGATGCCGAGGGAGTTGCCGATTTGGGTGAGCTTGAGGGTTGGCACAACTGAATTGAGAGTTATAACAAAAATTATAACCTGAGTGAATTTGAAAGCCTATAAGCACCTTTCAGAAAGCACAGTTTTATGCCATTTTCAGCGTCTAGGCCTTACAAATTCTGCGTAGAGTGCTATTGAATAATTAGCAAATGTATGCGACTCATTTCACATTCTTGTCTGCATAAAACTGCTGTTCAAATGGACTAACAGATACAGAATTTAGTAATTTATGGATACTTGCCTCGAAACAGAAGTAGTCCCCACTTCATGGACACCTTATTTTCACGCACTAACGATCAAAAACTGTTTTTATATACAATTATTTTCACTACAATAACAACTGAAATAGCTTCAACTTGCTCGTGCTCAAAAACTTATTTCCTCAGCTTAGACGTTCACATCATTTGCTTTTTCAGGATTGAATCCATGAAATCATTAATAGCAGCAAGCATCCTCCTTATCCCACTTCATTTGAAGGCTGACGATATGTCTGTGAGCGACTTTATATTAAACAAGAAAACCCGAGCAACCATTGAGTATGTCGCGGGCATAGGCGAAGGTATGGATTTTCTGAATCATCGTGCTGTGAGGCTTGGGCGTATGCCTTTGTTTTGTGTGCCCAGCAGACTAAAGCTCAACGCCTCGAATTACATGAACATCATTGAAGTTGAAATTGCACGAGACCCAGTGAAAAACGCAGGTCTAATGCCGCTTGTGAGCGTTATGGCGGATGGCCTCATTCGAACTTTTCCTTGTGCATGACATGATTACGCATACGCGAAGTTATTTTGCATCAATGCTTGGAGACCTCCATGTCCACGAAATCCCCAGAGCTTCCAGATATTTCCGCTTCTCATAGAAACGCCCTAGCCGGCATTAAACATGCGCTTCTTTATCTAGACAATTTGTTGGCAAAGCCTCGTTTTCAAATTCCTAAGAGCGAGACTGCCGCTTACATGCAGATGAGACGGGACTTTCCGTATGTCATTCACTCGACAAACGATCCTAGCGTGCAAATTTTGGTGAATAGAAACTATAAGCCACTCGGTAACAGTTCTCGAACAGGTGAAGACTGGGTCAATTACGATGTCTGCACTAACATGCATTTACGGCTCTCCTCAACCGAAATCACATCAGTTAGTGTATTCAAAGGTGATCAATATTTGTTCGATGACAGTGCCCCTCCTTGGAGTGGCAGAAGTCAAGCCGAAGCTTATCGAATACGTCTACAAGAGCTTCGTAAACTCGTTACCTCCCCTGAGTAAGCTAAACCTCTCTGAAACCTATCCGTTACAGCAAATGGCACATAACGAAAGTTGATTCCAATCGCGCAGGAATTTTCTACATCAGTCCGCCGCTCTTGAAGCGGAGAGCGTTGGGCGGTTTCACTAGAAATTTTTAGAAGAGGCGTGGAACTCGAGAACTGCCCGACGGTAGGCCACAAATGCGTGAAACGGCTCACGCGCTAAGCCGTAACCAAACTCCAACGCCCTCGTCATACGCTTCGGATTTGATAGCACTCTGCGCAATATCTACAAGAGCTAGAGCCCTAAAATGCTTAAAAACTAGGCCGTTTCAAGCATGCTTTGCGGCGCGGTGGTACCAAACCGCTTCTCGATGTACTCATCCACTAATCTGTGAAATTCTTGCACGATGTTCTCGCCACGCAGCGTTAAAGCTTTTTGACCATCAATGAACACAGGCGCAGCGGGTGATTCGCCTGTGCCGGGCAGGCTGATGCCGATGTCGGCGTGTTTGCTCTCGCCAGGGCCGTTGACGATGCAGCCCATGACGGCGACTTTGAGGTGTTCGACGCCGGGGTATTTGGTTTTCCAGATGGGCATTTGCATGCGCAAGTAATCGTCGATCTGCTTGGCGAGTTCTTGGAAAGTGGTGCTCGTCGTCCTTCCGCAGCCGGGGCAGGCGGTGACGCTGGGGACGAAGCGTCGAAGCCCTAGCGATTGCAAAATTTCTGACGCGATCACGACTTCTTGCGTGCGGCTCTCGCCGGGCTGAGGCGTGAGGCTCACTCGGATGGTGTCGCCGATGCCTTCTTGCAGCAAGATGCCCATGGCTATTGCTGAGGCCACTGTGCCCTTGGTGCCCATGCCAGCTTCCGTGAGGCCGAGGTGGAGCGGATAGTTGCAGCGCTTGGCCAGCTCGCGATACACGGCAATCAAATCTTGCACGCCGGAGACTTTGCAGCTGAGCAAGACTTGGTTGGCTGACATGCCCATGCTCACGGCGAGATCGGCCGATTCAGTGGCGGAAGTGAGCAGTGCTTCATACATCACTTGCTTCGCATCCCAAGGCTGCTTGCGCTGGCTGTTCACATCCATCAAATATGCGAGTAAATCTTGATCCAAACTGCCCCAATTCACGCCGATGCGCACGGGCTTATCCCACTTGAGCGCAGCTTCAATCATTTGGCCAAATTGCTTGTCTTTCTTATCGCCCTTGCCCACGTTGCCGGGGTTGATGCGGTATTTGCTTAAAGCTTCGGCGCACGCTGGCTCGTCCGTCAACAAACGATGGCCGTTGTAATGGAAATCGCCGACCAAGGGCACATCAATGCCCATGCGATCTAGCTGCTCGCGAATGTAAGGCACTTGGCGTGCGGCTTCGGGCGTGTTCACCGTGATGCGCACAACTTCTGAGCCAGCGAGCGCCAATTCTTTGACTTGAATGGCCGTGCCAATCGCGTCTTCCGTGTCAGTGTTCGTCATGCTTTGCACGCGCACTGGCGCATCTCCGCCAACGGTGACGACGCGCGAGCCCCAAACGATGCGCGCTTGCAAGCTGCGACGTGGGGCGGGAGAAGACTCGGGGATCATGCAAGGCTCGGTCATCACAACACCATTCATTTCACTTGAAACCGAGCCACGGCATCTTTGCTTGACACAGTTGCAAGATCAAAGGCTCGCCCCCTCACACTCACCTGCGTGAGATTGGCGCGCCCCACGGTAACTGAATACGGCAACCTGCCCTGAGCTGGCCCAGCGCCGGCTTTTTCGCCGTTTTGCAAGGTGCGCTGCAAAATAGTTTTACCGCCAGCATCTTTGACCTCAATCCAGCTTTCACCAGAGGCTGTAAACACGATCACGCTGTCAGCCGGCACGGGCAAAGCATCGGCCGCAGACGTGACAGTGGGCGGCGTGATGGTCAGTGTTGGGCTGCTCACGCTGGGCGTGGAAAGTGAAGGCGTGACGCTTAGCGTAGGCATGGGCGTGGGCGTAGAGCTGTTTGTTGCAAGCGTTGCCGATGCCACTGCGCCAGCAGAGCTGACCACGCCCGTGGTGGCATCGCTGGCGCTGCCTACAGGCGTAGAGGGCACGTTCACTGGGTTCCCCATCGACACACCCACGCTGCTGAGTTGTGGCGCAGGCGCAGCACCCGATGCCGTGGTGTTCGCTGTACGCGCGGCAAAGTCAGGCAAAAACATGATCACAATGGCTGCCAGCAAGATCGCCAACACACCAAACATCACAGGCTTGTTAAGATTCGCAAGCGCGGATGGCGCAAGGCCATCTGCGCGGGTGCGGAAAGCAACATTCACATCGCTGCTCGGTTGATCCAACACTCGCGTGTTGAGCTGAGGCAGTTTGTCAAGCACGGGCTTGGCATTGATCTTGAGCGCGCGGCATACACTCGAGGCCAAAGCCCGAACGAACACGGCGTCGGGCAACTCTTCCAAACGATCTGCCTCGAGCGCCTCGAGCTTTTTGACCGGCACTTTGAGCGAAACGGCTAGCGCCGCTACATGCAGGCCTTGCGCTTCACGCGCTTCGCGCAACAACTGCCCGGCGCTCTTGGCCGCGTCCAAACTGGCCTGTGCCGTATCCGCAAAACGGATCGGCAGCTCTTGTTCACTCATCAAATGCCCCTCGGTTTAAAGACGACAGCTCTTTGGATTGCGCATAGCGGCGGCGCAGCTGTGTTGACAGTTGCTGTACAGCCTCCGTGTTGTTCAATTTGCGCTCGATCTTGATGCCCAGCCAGAGGGTCTCTGCGTTAGACAATTCGCTGTTGTTCAAGCGACGTGTATAAAACTGAGCACGTTGCAGTTCGTTGCGCAGGAACAGCAAATTCGCTAAGTTGTAGCCAGAGATGGGGTTGCTTGCATCAAGCTCGTAGGAGCGAGCGAAGCTGCGCTCAGCTAAATCCGTTTTACCCGAAGCCTGCTCGCACAAGCCACGCGTCATGTAGGTCTTGGATTGACCGTTGTACAAAGGCACGGCGTTGGCTTGGGTGAACATGGCAATGGATTCGTCATACCGACGCATTTGGCACATCATCCAGCCATAGTTGTGCATCGTGTCGGCATCGCGCGGGTTGAGCTGCAAAGCGCGGCGGTAGCTGTCTTCAGCTTGGCGGTTGTCGCCCAAGCGCTGATAAATCAAGCCGCGCATGTTGAAGGCATCGCCGTAATTGGGATCTGCTTGCAAAGCGAGCTTGATTTCATCGAGCGCGACCGTGGTTTTGCCTTCCGCGAAATAGCCCGATGCGAGCTCTAGCCGGTTGCGGGCACGTCTGCGGTTTTCAGGCTCATCCGATTCGGTCACGACGCTGTCCACGGGATTAGCGCCGCTTCTTGAGCCATCACTGGTAGCGCAACCCGCAAGCAGGCTACTGGCCAAAACGGCAAGCACACCCAGACTCTTCAAAGGCATCCAACTCGCGTTCATCAATCTGTACTCCATTTGTTTGAGAATATTCAGGCCAGCGGCTTAGTATTCTCATGCTCCATCCATCATGCTTTTTGAGTTTGCATCATGATCACGCGCCGTTTGGCCATGCGATCAGCCGCTTCCGTGCGATCTTGCACATCGCCTGCAAGCTGGCCGCAAGCCGCATCAATATCATCGCCGCGCGTTTTGCGCACAGTGGTGACAATGCCTGCATCTTGCAGGATTTTTGCAAATTCTGCTACAACTTTCGGAGCGGAACAGTGCAAACCGCTCTGAGGGAAAGGATTAAACGGGATCAGATTGAATTTGACAGGCAATTTGACGTTTTTCACCAACTGAGCGAGCTGCCTGGCTTGTTCTGGAGAATCATTCACACCAGCAAGCATGCAATATTCCATCGTGATGAAATCTCGCGGCGCGGCTTGCAGATAGCGCTCGCAGGCCTCCAACAGTTCTTCCAGAGGATATTTCTTATTCAGTGGGACGAGATCGTTGCGCAGCTCATCGGTGGGCGCATGGAGGCTCACGGCCAACGCCACCGGGCAATCAGCTCCAAGTTTATCGATCATCGGCACAACGCCTGAGGTAGAAACTGTGACTCTGCGGCGCGAGAGGCCGTAGCCATGATCCGAGAGCATGGTGCGCAGCGCAGGCACGAGGGCGGCGTAGTTTTGCAGTGGCTCGCCCATGCCCATCATCACGACGTTGGAGATCACGCGGTCGGTCATGTCGCTGGACAAGCCCTTGGCTTTTCTGATGGTGTGTTCGGCGAACCAAAGCTGGGCGATGATCTCGCCCGTGGTCAAGTTACGGCTAAAACCTTGATGCCCCGTAGAGCAAAAACGGCAGCCTACCGCGCAGCCCGCTTGGCTGGAAATGCACAGCGTATTGCGATCTTGCTCAGGAATGAAAACAGCTTCAACCGCATCGCCATGGCCCACATCAAACAACCATTTGATCGTGCCGTCGCTGCTCTTTTGCTCGGTGAGGACCTTGAGCGGCGTGATGTGCGCGATGCCCTGGAGCTTATCGCGCAAGGATTTGGCCAGATCACTCATCTGCGTGAAATCAGACGCGCCTTTTTGATGTATCCAGCGATACAGCTGCTTGGCGCGGAAGGCTTTTTCACCCAGCCCTTCGCAAAAAACGGTCAACCCGTCGAGATCGAAATCAAGCAGGTTGACCGTCATATTTTTGGTCTTTTCAGTGTTTAGCCGGGGTATTATCTGCGCAGAGTGCTATTGTATTGATAGTACTGGAAGATCAACTAGCAGCTAATACGCCTTCACGCCTTAGCGTGAATAAACATTCAAACCAGCGAAGAAGAAAGCGATTTCAACGGCAGCCGTCTCAGCAGCATCAGAGCCATGCACAGCATTGGCATCAATGCTGTCTGCAAAGTCTGCGCGGATCGTGCCGGCAGCGGCTTTCTTTGGATCGGTTGCACCCATCAAATCACGGTTCTTCAGAATCGCGCCTTCGCCCTCCAAGGCTTGAATCATCACAGGGCCAGAGATCATGAAGTTCACGAGGTCATTGAAAAACGGGCGAGCTTTGTGCACGCCATAGAATTGCTCTGCCTCGCCGCGCGAGAGGTGCACCATCTTGGCAGCGATCACTTTGAGGCCAGCGGCTTCGAAGCGTGCGTAGATTTGCCCGATCACGTTTTTAGCCACTGCGTCAGGCTTGATGATGGAGAGAGTGCGTTCGATGGCCATGATTTTCTTTCAGTAAATACGAGATGTAAGCGCTAAAAACGTAAATTGGAGCGTTTTCAGCAAAGCCTACGATTTTAGCCCAGTTTGATGACGAAGCCACTGCTCTCTGAGTGCATTTCACGCCATAAATTAAACAATATCAAGCACTTACAGCAAAGTGCTGCGTTCAAACCACCACTGGCTCCGGCTCCAGCATGATGCCGAATCGCTCATAAACACTGGTTTGAATGGCCTTAGCAAGCGTCATCACTTCCCCGCCCGTAGCAGGCGTTGCGGTGCCCGTGCCTTTATTCACGATCACCAGCGCTTG
>JANMFP010000073.1:0-9459 GCA_031378135.1 Variovorax sp.
GTGGAGCGCGGCCTGCCATGGTCATCACGCTACAAAAGATAGAAGCTCGGAGCGAGCGGCACAGATTGCCAAAAAGAAAGCCATCAGCTTTCTCGGGCACGTCACGTGGCTGGCGAGCGGGTTGCGTGTGCGCGAAGCGAAACGTAGAGTGCCAATAAATTACTATAAATTCAATAGCACTCTGCGCAGTATTTATGCCGGCTACTTGCTCAAAACGATCAAAAAAGCACATGACAGAGCCTTCGACAAGCTCAGGCCGAACGGGGTGTGAGGCTGGCTGGCTTGCAATAGGCTTCTCCGCAGATCGCTAACAAGCCCTTGCAGTTGATCTAAATCAATCTCACCCCTGCGCAGCAATCCGCTCCGCCTTGCTGTGCAGCTTATTCAACGCAGAAAGATAAGCCTTAGCGGAAGCAACAACGATGTCGGGGTCTGCGCCGACGCCGTTGACGATGCGGCCGCTGTTTTGCAGCCGCACCGTCACTTCGCCCTGTGACTCCGTCGATCCGCTTATGGCGTTGACGGAATACAGCACCATCTCCGCGCCGCTTTTGACGTGCGCTTCAATAGCCTTGAGCGAGGCGTCCACCGGGCCGTTGCCCGAGGACTCTCCGCGAATCTCTTTGCCACCTACCGTGATCACGATGTTGGCGTGTGGCTTCTCCCCCGTCTCGCTGCGCTGCGAGAGCGAGATGAAACCGTAATGCTCTTTCTCTGCTGTGACCTGCTCGTCGCTCACGAGCGCCAAGATGTCTTCATCGAAGATCTCTGATTTTTTGTCGGCCAATTCTTTGAACGCCATGAAGGCAGCATTCATCTCGCCTTCAGATTCGAGAATCACACCCAAATCTTGCAAGCGCTGCTTGAAGGCATTACGGCCAGAGAGTTTGCCGAGAACGATCTTGTTGGCGCTCCAGCCCACATCTTCGGCGCGCATGATCTCGTAGGTATCGCGCGCTTTCAACACACCATCTTGGTGAATGCCGCTGGCATGCGCAAAGGCATTCGCGCCGACCACGGCTTTATTCGGCTGCACCACGAAGCCGGTGGTTTGGCTGACCATTTTGCTGGCAGAAAGAATTTGCACGGTGTCGATACCCATGCTTAAGTTGAAATAGTCTTTGCGCGTTTTCACAGCCATCACCACTTCTTCCAAGCTGCAATTACCTGCGCGCTCGCCTAAACCGTTGATCGTGCATTCCACTTGGCGCGCGCCGCCGATTTTCACGCCGGCCAAACTGTTGGCCACAGCCATGCCCAAATCATTGTGGCAATGCACACTCCAAATGGCTTTATCAGAGTTTGGCACGCGCTCGCGCAAGGTTTTGATGAAGTTGCCGTAGAGCTCAGGAATCGCGTAGCCCACGGTATCGGGAATGTTCAAAGTGGTTGCGCCTTCTTTGATCACGGCTTCCAACACGCGGCAGAGAAAATCCATGTCGCTGCGGTAGCCGTCTTCTGGGCTGAATTCAATGTCTTCGCACAAGTTGCGCGCAAAGCGCACGGATTGCTTGGCTTGCTCAAACACCTGATCGGGCGACATGCGCAGCTTTTTTTCCATGTGCAAAGGGCTGGTGGCGATGAAGGTGTGAATGCGGGCTCGGTTTGCGCCTTTGAGCGCTGCGGCCGCTTGACTGATATCGCGATCATTCGCGCGAGCGAGCGAGCAAATGGTGGAATCTTTGATCGCTTCAGCAATCGCTTTCACACATTCAAAATCACCATTCGAGCTTGCCGCAAACCCCGCCTCGATCACGTCAACCTTCAAGCGCTCCAATTGGCGAGCAATGCGCAGCTTCTCGTCCTTCGTCATCGATGCACCTGGAGATTGCTCGCCATCGCGCAAGGTGGTGTCGAAAATGATCAATTTGTCTGGCGAAACAATGGTTGTGGTCATGAGAAGCTCCAAAGAAGAAAAGTAAAAAGATGGAAGCAGAAAACAAAAAAGCCCGTTGGGTTGAATCAACGGGCCTTAAGAGTTTGGATGAATGCGCGTGCGCTACCAACTCCGCCCGGAGGGCAGTAGAAGAATAATCGCAAGCGAAATGTGTTTCATGCGTTGAAATATAGCACAGTTAATTCAGGCGTCGTTTAAATTCACAGCGCGCAGCAAGTTCACGCTTTGAACTGATCTGCATTCTTCCCTTTGAACGGCGCATAAAACGCTTTGATGGCAACCATGTCTTTTTCAATATCGCCGCTCGGGTAAAACAAGGGCCCGAGGCCGCTGCGCTTTTGCGAATAATCCATGTAAGCCATCACGATAGGCACTTTGGCTTGCAACGCAATGTAGTAGAACCCAGTTTTCCAAACAGTCACCTTATCGCGCGTGCCCTCGGGCGGCACGATGAGTTGCAGCGGCGCATCGGCATCCAAAATAGCTTGGGCGGACGCTGCCACCAAGTTGGTGGATTGACTGCGATTCACAGCCACGCCGCCAAGCCAGCGCATCACGGAACCAAACGGCCATTTGAAAATGCTGCTTTTGCCCATCCAATACACATTGAGTTGGAGCACGAAGCACACCATCAGCGTGTAAGGCAAATCCCAGTTGCTTGTGTGTGGGGCAGCAATGAGTACGGCTTTGCTTGCGTCTGCAGGCAGTTGCCCTTCAATCTTCCAACCTGTGAGCTTTAAAAAACCAATCGAGCCTGCGCGCAGCAGGCTATTGACCACGGGCGTGGTGAAGATGGTGCGATGCATGAAGCCAAGTCGTTTTCAAAGCGCGTCGATTTACTTTTTAGACGCGATGTATGAAGCCATACCGTCCGTAATTTCTTTGTGCGCCGCATCCAAGCCTTCCCAGCCCAGCACCTTGACCCATTTACCTTCTTCTAAATCTTTGTAATGTTCAAAGAAGTGGGAAATGGTGCGCAGACGCAGTGGATTCAAGTCTTCTGGTTTTTTCCATTGCGTGTAGAGAGAGCATTTTTTATCGATGGGCACAGCAAGCAATTTGCCATCTTCGCCGGCTTCGTCTTGCATTTTCAAAATGCCGATCGCTCGGCAGGTGATCACCACGCCGGGGATGAGTGGAACAGGTGTGATCACGAGTACATCAACTGGATCACCATCGCCGCTCAAAGTTTTAGGAATATAGCCATAGTTCGTTGGGTAATGCATCGCCGTGCTCATGAAGCGGTCTACGAAAATTGCGCCAGATTCTTTATCGACCTCGTATTTGATCGGGTCAGCATTCATCGGAATTTCGATGATCACGTTAAATTCATGCGGTGCGTTTTTGCCGGGTGGCACTTGGTCGAGGGACATATCGATCTCTTCTTAAAACAATTACAAAACAAAGACAGTATTAACCCTGATTTTACTGACACCCAGCCTTCAAAAATACGATTCCGTTACGTTTTCAAGCTAAATTCCAATGGTTGGCCAATTGTCTGAACTCGAGAAAGAGTTTGCGGATAAGGAAGCAACGCGGTGGGTGCAAGACCTTACGTGTTGCGCCCTCTTCGTAAAACCAAAAATGGAGATTCAAATATGACAGGCAACACAGCACTGATATTCGTGCTTATTTGCGGTCTGGCCGCCGTAATTTACGGCGTTTGGGCGCGCAGTTGGATTCTTTCCCAAGACGCAGGCAATGCCCGCATGCAAGAGATTGCAGCGGCCATTCAAGCCGGTGCGGCTGCTTATCTTGCGCGGCAATACAAAAGCATCACCATCGTTGGCATTGTGCTGGCGATATTGATTGGCTTGTTTCTTGACGGCATGTCGGCCGTCGGCTTTGTGGTAGGCGCAGTGCTCTCAGGCGCTTGCGGCTTCATCGGCATGAATGTTTCGGTGCGAGCCAACGTGCGCACTGCACAAGCGGCCACCAAAGGCATTGGCCCTGCGCTCGATGTCGCCTTCCGCGGTGGCGCGATCACCGGCATGTTGGTGGTTGGTCTTGGCCTGTTGGGCGTGGCGATTTTTTATTGGTTCCTCGTCGGCAATGGCGCGATGACACCCGATAAAAACTTGGCTAAATTGCTCAATCCTTTGATCGGTTTTGCCTTTGGCTCCTCACTCATTTCGATCTTCGCTCGCTTAGGCGGCGGCATCTTCACCAAAGGTGCAGACGTCGGTGCGGATTTGGTGGGCAAAGTGGAAGCGGGCATCCCTGAGGATGACCCACGCAACCCAGCCGTGATTGCCGATAACGTGGGCGACAACGTGGGCGATTGCGCTGGTATGGCGGCCGATTTGTTTGAAACCTATGCCGTGACTTTGATTGCGACCATGGTGCTTGGTGCTTTGCTCGTCACGAGCTCAGGCACGGCAGCCGTGATTTACCCGCTGATGCTAGGCGCAGTGTCGATCATCGCTTCAATCATCGGCTGCTTCTTCGTGAAAGCCTCGCCTGGCATGAAGAACGTGATGCCAGCGCTCTACAAAGGTTTGGCAGTGGCTGGCGGCTTATCGCTGATTGCTTTCTACTTCGTGACCGTGGCGATCATGCCCGACAACGCCATCAAAGCAAGCGGCACACAAATGGCGCTGTTTGGTGCATGCGCAGTGGGTCTCATTTTGACGGGCGCTTTGGTTTGGGTGACTGAGTTTTACACCGGCACGCAATACAGCCCCGTGAAGCACATTGCGCAAGCCTCCACCACTGGCCACGGCACGAACATCATTGCCGGTCTCGGCGTATCGATGCGTTCTACCGCTTGGCCTGTGATTTTTGTGTGTATCGCGATTTGGTGCTCTTACTCTCTCGCTGGCCTCTACGGTATTGCGATTGCTGCAACCTCGATGCTCTCCATGGCTGGTATCGTCGTGGCGCTTGACGCTTATGGCCCGATCACCGACAACGCTGGCGGCATTGCTGAGATGGCTGAATTGCCATCGTCTGTGCGCGATGTGACTGACCCACTCGATGCAGTGGGCAACACCACCAAGGCCGTGACCAAGGGCTATGCGATTGGCTCGGCTGGTTTGGCCGCGCTCGTGTTGTTTGCGGATTACACGCACAAACTTGAAGTCTATGGGAAAGTGATCAGCTTTGATCTCTCCAACCCGATGGTAATCATTGGCCTCTTCATCGGTGGCCTGATTCCTTACCTCTTTGGCGCGATGGCGATGGAGGCCGTGGGCCGCGCTGCGGGCTCGGTGGTGGTGGAAGTGCGCCGCCAGTTTGCAGATGGCGAGATCATGGCCGGCAAACGCAAGCCTGATTACAGCGCTGCGGTTGACATGCTGACCACGGCTGCCATCAAAGAAATGATGATCCCATCGCTCTTGCCAGTGGTTGTGCCAGTGGTCGTCGGTTTGGCGCTTGGCCCTGCAGCTCTGGGCGGCTTGCTCATGGGCACGATCGTGACGGGCTTGTTCGTGGCCATCTCCATGTGTACCGGCGGCGGCGCTTGGGACAATGCCAAGAAACTCATCGAAGACAACTTCGTTGATAAAGATGGCGTGACGCATAAAAAAGGTGGCGACACACACAAAGCCGCTGTCACTGGCGACACCGTGGGTGACCCCTACAAAGACACGGCTGGCCCTGCGATTAACCCGCTGATCAAGATCATTAACATCGTGGCGCTGCTGATCGTGCCGCTCATGATGTCGATTCACGGCAAGCCTGCAGCAGTGCCAGCAGCTGTTGTCGCTCCTGTTGCAGCCGTGGTTGCCGTGGCTCCTGCTGTAGCGGCTGCGGCGGCTGTTGTTGCTGCTCCTGCTGCTGCAGTTGCCGCACCAGCAGTCCCGGCTGCCGATGGCGCGAGCGTCAAGGTCGATGGTGGCGTGGTGAAGTTTTACTTTGCTTCTGGCAAAGCTGAGCTCGCACAAGATGGCGCGAAAGCCCTGTCTACCATTCTTGAAGCCGCTAAAACTGGCAAGAAAGTTGGCATCAGCGGCTACGTTGATCCAAGTGGCGACGCCGCAAAAAATGCCGAGCTGGCCAAGCAACGTGCGTTCGCTGTGCGTGAATTGCTTAAAGTGTCTGGTGTGAAAGATGAGCAAATCGTGCTCGTTCGCCCGAACGACATCAAAGAAGGCTCTGTCAGCGCGGCTGAAGGCCGTCGTGTGGAAGTGTTCATGATTTAAAGCTCATTGCCTTGAAGCAAAGCCGCTGGTGAAAATCAGCGGCTTTTTTGTTGTCTTTTTCTCGTGTATTGCATTAGATGCATACTCAACACTGCAGTGGAGCATTTCATGCGTCGCCTCGTCCTTTTGTCATCTTTCGCTATCGCAGCAAGCAGCTTAATCGGTTGCGCTGCTCTACGCCCGCAACCCAAAACGCTCAACATTTCCCAAGAGCGCTTGATGCAGCTCATCGCTGGCCAATTTCCGTTCAAAAGCAAGATGCTTGACGTGCTGGATGTGAACGTCAGCTCGCCCAAAATCAGTTTTGATGCTGCCAACAATCGGATCAATACATCGCTCGATTTAAATGTTGCAGGTAGTGGCATCGTCGGCCTGCTCACCAAGCGCGACTACAAAGGCGGCATCGATCTGAGCTATGGCCTGCGCTTTGAGCCGAGTGACAATTCTGTGCGCATGACGGATGTCAAATTGGGCAAACTCAGCGTGGATGGCACACCCGATGTCATGGAGCGCCCCCTTTCGCGGCTAGGCTTAGCCCTCGCGCAAAAACTACTTGTCGATCAAGTGCTGTACAAAGTGAGTGCGAAAGACATGGAAGCCGCCAGAGGCTGGGGCTACAAACCAGGCGCGTTCAAAATTTCGCCGACTGGTTTATCCATCACACTCGATCCGATTGAGGCTAAGTAGGTTTCAATGAAGCTGACTCACGGGAGCTGAGACATGGCTTGCATGTAGGCTTGTGAGACCATCAACTCGTCCCAAGCTAAAGGCGCGGTTTGCGGCAGCAGATTCAAGCGGCGCTGCTCGCTGATTTCGCTCAGGCGCACTTGGCGCTTGCTTTGCGCATTGGCAAGGCCATCCAGCAGCTCATCCACCGCCCTTCCCTCATCGCCCACACTTTGGTTGCACAGCAGCACCATGTCGCAGCCCGCATTGAGCGCCACAATAGCGGCTTGCGTGTAGCTCACGCGCTTGTCGTCAATCAAGCGCGCGCCTTCCATCGACAAATCATCGCTGAAAATCGCGCCTGTAAAACCAAAATCACCACGCAAAATCTCTTGCAACCAGCGCTTAGAAAATCCCGCTGGGCGGCTATCCACCTTCGGGTAAATCACATGCGCTGGCATCACCGATTGCATGCCTGTAGCAAGCCAGCGGTAGGGTGCAGCATCATCTGCAAGAATCGCTTTGAGGCTGCGTTTGTCCACCGGAATCTCGGTATGCGAATCCGCCTTGACGAAGCCATGCCCCGGAAAATGTTTGCCGCAGCTGCTCATGCCAGCAAGCAGCAAACCATGCATCAAGCTCTTGGCGAGCAGCGTGGCCACACGCGGGTCGTGGTGGAATGCGCGATCGCCAATCACAGAGCTGCCACCGTAATCTAAGTCGAGCACAGGCGTGAAGCTCATGTCTACACCGCAAGCGCGCAGCTCAGTGGCCAAGATGTAGCCGCAAGCAGTAGCAGCATGCGTCGCTGCAAGTGCACCCTGCATCCATAAATCACCCAATGCGCGCATCGGCGGCAAATGCGTGAAGCCATCGGTTTTAAACCGTTGCACGCGACCGCCTTCATGGTCCACCAGAATCAGCAAATCGCTGCGTACAGCTTTGATTTCGGCGCACAACTGCGTGAGCTGATCGCGATCTTTCCAATTGCGAGCAAACAAGATCACGCCTCCCGTGAGCGGGTTAGCTAGGCGCTGCTTGTCCACCTTCGTGAGCGCGAGGCCTGCAACATCAAGGATGATGGGAGAGTGGAAAGTTGCGTGTTGAGTCATAGATCACATTCTATAAATTTGATAGCATTCCGAGCATATTTTATGCCGGCCATATGCCGATTTTGCTTAAAAGACCAGCTAAATCTTTTCGACAACGCAAAACGCTGCTGCGTAATCGGACTCATCCGTCACGGTGATGTGTACCGTCAATTGCTTGGCTTCAAACCATTCCTTCAAAGCGCCATGCAGCACCACACGCGGCTCGCCGCTTGACAGCTTGGCAATCTCACAATGCCGCCAAGTCATCGGCATACGCATACCCAAACCAATCGCTTTAGAAAACGCTTCTTTCGCCGAAAAGCGCGTCGCCAAGTAGCGATCCCCGCGCTCTGGCCAGCGCGCCTTGCGCTGCTGCCAAGTGGCTAGCTCTCCATCGCTCAAAATCTTTTGCGCAAACCGCTCGCCGTTTCTCGCCAAGCTGGCCTTGATGCGACGCACATCGCAAATATCTGTGCCGATGCCATAAATCATTAAATCTCCTCAGTTGCAGTTCGTGCATCGAATCGTTTGAAATCCACATGCCAGCCTGCCAACGCCACAGCATAGCGCGTGCCTTTGCCTTGGCCCTGCACGGCCAGCAAGCCATCTTGATAAAGCTGCGCAAGATCCCGCGTCGCCGTGGCTTTGGAGGCGTCTGTGAGCTTCATATATTTATCAGCCGTAAGGCCGCCTAAAAAGCCGCCATCGCCGGCATCCAGCAAGCGCGTAAGCACTTTACGCTGCCGCTCATTCAAAGCCACTTGAGCGCAGCGCTGCCAAAAACTCGCCTTCTCAGAAGCCAAGCGAATCACGCTTAACGAATGCTGGCAACCGCGCGTGAACACACCGATAAACCACAGCACCCAAGGCGTCACGTCAATGTGTGAAAGCTCTTCGCTCTGCACATGCTGCGCCCATTCAAGCTGCTCATAATATTGCTTGCGCTCTGCCAGAATTTGCCGCGACAAGCTGAAAATGCGATGCGGCGTATTCAATTCTTGTGCGAGCACATAATCCGCCAGCACACGCCCGATGCGCCCATTGCCATCTTCAAACGGGTGAATCGTTTCAAACCAAAGATGCGCCAGCGCTGCGCGCACGAGCCATGGCGGGCGGGGAATGTTTGCAACAGGCTTCGTAGTGGGCTGCGTCGCATTCAGCCAACGCAGCAAACGCTGCATCTCATGGCTGACGTTGCCTGATGCTGGCGCGGTGAAATGTACGCGTTCTTTGCCAAGCACACCGCTGATGATCTGCATGGGCTCTGCGTGCGAGCGATAGACGCCCACTTTCACTTGCAGCTTGGTGGGCTTCTCATCGTTATCTGGAAACAACATCTGCTGCCATGCAAGCAGTCGCTCATCAGAAATAGGTTGCGCATACTGTGCGGTAGCCTCTTGCATCACCTGCACCAAACCTTCCACCGCACGATCAGAGCTGCGCGGCATTGCTAAGCCAAGCCGATGCCCGACCGAAGAGCGCACAGCTCGTGCATCTAAATTCTGCCCTTCAATCTCGGCCGTGGCCAATGCATCTTGCGACCACAAATCGTTGTTGATGCCACCATAGCTTTCAAAACCGATAGATTGCTACGCGCTCGACACCTTGGCTTGCGCAGCCTCCGCCTCCACAATCGCTGCTTGCGCAAGCTGCGCATCCC
>JANMFP010000074.1:0-2141 GCA_031378135.1 Variovorax sp.
AAGACGCGCATCGCCATCGTAACGGCTGATTCCTGTGTAGGGCACTTCAAAGCGCGGGAACAGTGGCGAGGCATCCATATCGTGTTGCAAATACTGATGTCCGACCACCACATCCCCCACCTTGACGTGAGCTGCCACCGCACCAGCCACGCCAGTGAAGATGATGCGCTCGATCTTGTGACGCTCAATCAGCATCGTGGCAGTCATCGCAGCGGCGACTTTACCCACACCTGCCAAAGCCAGAAGCACCGGCCTTTGATGCATGAAACCCATCGTTAGCCGCCGTGGCGTTTGCGTGAGATGCTCATGCTTTGAGAGAAGCTGGATGAGGCCAGCTTGCTCTTCGGGTAAGGCACTGATGATGGCGGTCGTCATGGCTAAGAGTTTATTCCAGCCTTCAGTTGGGTTGCGTTGACACATCAGAGGATTGAAAATTGACTTTGCAGCTCAGTTACTTTTTGTTTAATCAAACGATTGATTAAATCGAGTATGATCGCCTCCCATGCTCGAAAACCCTCCCTTTCAAAACAAGTCTGAATCAGAACTGAGCGGGCCGCGCCAGTGCTTGCTCCATGCGGCTTTGCGCTGCTTTGCTGAGCATGGCTATGCCAAAGCTTCCACGCGAATGATTGCTGAGGCGGCGCAGGCGAACATTGCTTCCATCAAGTATTACTTTGGCGACAAAGCGGGTATTTACCGCGCGGCTTTCACTGAGCCGATGGGCCAGCCGCAAGACGATATCAAGCTGTTTGACAGCCCCGAGCTCAGCTTAGAACAAGCGCTGCAGGGGCTTTACAGCGGATTCATTGAGCCTTTGAAAATGGGTGAGCTGGTGCAGCTGTGCACCAAGCTGCACATGCGCGAAATGGTGGAGCCGACCGGTTTGTGGCAAGAAGAAATCAGCCAAGGCATTGAGCCTTACTTGCAAGCCTTGGTGAAAGTGCTGTGCCGCCATTTGCAAGTTAAACAACCCGATGACGATGTGTATCGGCTGGCGCTGTGCATCGTCGCGCAGGCTGTGTTTCTCTACATGGGGCGCGATGTACTGGTGGCAGTGCGCCCTCGTTTGCTGTCTGACGCCACGCAGTTGGATGTGATGCAACAGCGCTTGGTGCAGTTTGCATTGGCCATGGTGCATGGCGAGCAAGCGCGTCTCAAACACGATCTTACAAAAAGGAAAGCCCCATGAATTTCAAGCTGTGCGCAACGACTTGCGCTGTTTTACTCTTGTCAGCGTGCGCAGGTGCCGTCAAGATGCCCGATGCTGCCCAAGTGCAAAGCGATGCGCAAATCCGCGCGGCTGCAGCTTGGCAGGCAACTGCGCCAGCGGCTGCGCTCGTGCCCCACGGCGGAAGCAGCGCGCAACTGGCCACTTGGTGGACGCAGCTGGGCGACCCTGTCTTTGATGAGCTCATGCAAGCCGCACAAAAGGAAAGCGCCACGCTGGCTTCTGCGCTCACTCGCGTGGCCCAAGCCCGCGCCGGCGTGGCTCGCGCCGATGATGCTTTGTCGCCGAATTTATCTTTGAGTGCGCAAGGCAGCCGCGGCGTGCAAGCGCCCAAAGCACCACCGGCGACTTCCCTCAATTTGGGTGTGCAAGCCTCATGGGAAATTGATTTATGGGGTGGCAACCGCGCTACTTTGAATGCGGCAGAGCTGCGCGAGCGCGGCGCACAACTTGGCTGGCATGAAGCACGCGTGGCAGTCGCGGCCGAGATGGCAGCTGCCTACACGGGCTACCGGTATTGCGAAAATTTACTCAGTTTGCTGGAGCGCGATGGCGCTTCGCGATCTGAGACGGCACGCTTAGCTGATCTCACGGCCAAGGCGGGGTTTTCTGCCCCCGCCATCGCGCAACTCGCTCGCGCCAGCAGCTTGGATGCCGCCAATTCAATCACGGCTACTCAGGCGCAATGCGATTCTCAGATCAAATCACTGGTGGCGCTCAGCGGCATCGCAGAGCCTGCCCTGCGTGAGAAATTAAAGTTAAATAAGGCTCAGAGCGGCAAATTAGCTGCACAGAGCGCTCTGTTTTCAATAGCAGACTCTATCACTCAAGTGCCCGCACAATTGCTTTCGCAACGCCCCGATATCGCAGCGGCGCAACTCAGCGTGACTGCTGCTGCGATGGACATTCGCGC
>JANMFP010000088.1:0-1996 GCA_031378135.1 Variovorax sp.
AAAGAAAGAGCCCACGATCAAGGCCGACGAAAAATTCCAACTGCTGCGCGTGGTGAACGCCACAGGCAACAACTTGAAAAATGTGAGCGTGGATTTCCCCGTTGGCCTCATGACATGCGTTACCGGCGTATCGGGCTCGGGCAAATCTACGCTGGTGAACGACACGCTGCACAAAGCCGTAGCGCGTAGCCTCTATCGCAGCCATGACGAGCCCGCTGCGCATGATGATATTGAAGGCCTAGAGCATTTTGATAAGGTGATCAACGTCGATCAATCCCCGATTGGCCGCACGCCGCGCTCGAATCCCGCAACATATACCGGCCTGTTTACACCCATCCGCGAGTTGCTGGCCGAGATGCCTGTGGCGCGAGAGCGCGGCTATGGCGCGGGGCGCTTCAGCTTTAACGTGGCCGGTGGCCGCTGCGAAGCCTGCCAAGGCGATGGCGTGGTGAAAGTGGAAATGCATTTTCTGCCCGATGTTTATGTGCCCTGCGATGTGTGCAAAGGCGAGCGTTACAACCGCGAAACTTTGGAAGTGCACTACAAAGGAAAAAATATTGCGCAGATTTTAGAAATGACGGTGGGCGACGCTTTTGAATTCATGAAAGCCGTGCCGACGATTGCGCGCAAGCTGCAAACCTTGCTCGATGTGGGCCTAAGTTACATCCGCCTCGGCCAAAGCGCTACGACGCTCTCCGGCGGCGAAGCACAGCGCATCAAGCTCGCGCTAGAACTCTCCAAACGCGACACCGGCCGCACGCTTTACATCTTGGATGAACCCACCACGGGATTGCACTTTGCCGACATCGAACTCCTCCTCAAAGTGCTCCACCAATTGCGCGACGCCGGCAACACCATCGTCATCATCGAACACAACCTCGATGTGATCAAAACCGCCGATTGGCTGATCGACATGGGGCCCGAGGGTGGCTCAGGCGGCGGGCAAGTTGTGGCGGCGGGCACGCCAGAGGAAGTGGCTGCTAACTCAAACAGTTACACGGGCAGGTATTTGAAGCGACTGTTAGGCTAATCTGAGATCTTGACAAACTTAACGAGATTATCCATACTTACGTTCCTCGACTCTTTTGCACATCGGCAAACGGAAGTTCATATTGAAGCGCGATTTATGGAACAACCCAATAAGCTCCTTCCTGTCAATGACGCAATCGCAAGATGCATCTACGAGCTGTACAAAGTTATTCGGCTTACGTCTACTGAAGTCGTCAAGTCAACTGAACTCGGTCCATTTGTTCAACCAAGTATGGGCTGTGTGCGCACAAATATCAAAGATCGCGACGCTCGCCTTAGCGAATACCGAACCGCGTCTAGATGCGCACTCAAGAATTTTTATCGCTTCCTAGTTGTTGGATTCTTCGGTTTGCACAAAGTCAATCTACACAACGCCCCCTGACATTCAAATGCTCCACGCATCCCAGCCATGAATACCTTTACCCTTTCCTCTCCGTTTATCAAAGAACCTTTGGCGAGTCGTCATGACGCAACTGATAGCCCCTATGCCACTGCTGCGCAAACTGCCGCCGTGCTTCGCTCGGGTGCGCAGTTTCGCCGTGAGCGCATGGACACTGCCGATATGTTGACTACCGACGAAGCCGCGGCATTGGCCGGCACATCGCGTGTCACGATCAACGCATGGATCAAATCTGGTCGCTGCATTGGTGTGACACATTTGCGCCGTGGCTTTAAGCTGCCCCGCTGGCAGTTTGAGCCCTCTGTGTGGCCTGTCTTGCAGCATTTGCCAAAGCAATTGCACACAACCGATGGCTGGCAGCTTTTGGCTTTCTTAGAGTCGCCTTCTATGGCGCTTGATGGCCTCACGCCGCGTGCAGCGCTCGAACAAGGCTTATCGCAAGAGCAAATTCTTTCTTTGGCAACGGCAGAGGCACATTGACCTCGCCCCATGAATGCAAAAACTGTTTTTCCCTCGGGCTTGATGCCCCCCATCATTGAATTGCCCATTGGACAAAGTTGGCATCGC
>JANMFP010000125.1:0-1567 GCA_031378135.1 Variovorax sp.
TTGGGGCGGCTCTAAGCTTGCGGATTTTGATGCAGAGCAACTGGCCGACTACCGCCGCTGCTGGCGCAAGCCCAGCATGATCCAAGGCTCTTGCGGCGACTATCGCGCTGCGGCCAGCATCGATCTTGCGCACGATCAAGCCGACATGGCAACAAAGCTGAGTTGCCCCAGCCTCGTGTTCTACGGCGAGTAAGGCGTGATGAACAAGCTCTACGATATTCCCCAGCAGTGGCGCAAACGCTTAGCGCATGTGCAATCTGCCTCGCTTCCCGGCGGGCATTTCTTCCCCGATATGCGACCGCAAGAGACTGCACAAATTTTGCTTGATTTTGTTCAACAGCATGCTGAGTAAATTATCCATCGCTCACTCTATTATTCATAGCGCTCTGCCCAATAAATACGCCGGCTAACCGCTCATAGCTCTTAAATATTGATGACAACTACATCCAATCAACTGTGCGCCCTGCTCGGCATCGATGTGCCCATCATTCAAGCACCTATGGCAGGCGTGCAAGGCAGCGCCTTGGCCATTGCCGTGAGCCAAGCAGGTGGCTTGGGATCGCTGCCTTGCGCAGCGCTCTCGCCTGAGCAAATTCGCAGCGAGCTAGAAGCGATTCACAAGGCTCTGCATCCAGCGCAGAAGCCGTACAACATCAACTTCTTCTGCCATCCCGTGCCGCCGCCAGAAGTGGCCACGCCTGAGCGCGAAGCAGCTTGGAGGCAACTGCTCGCGCCTTACTATGCGGAGCACGGCATCGACGCAGCCAGCATTCCAAACAGCGCAGGCCGCGCACCCTTTTCGAAGGCTTTGTGCGATCTGATTGCGCCCTTCCAGCCCCCCGTCGTCAGCTTTCATTTTGGCCTGCCCGCGCCAGAGCTGGTTGCAAGCGTCAAAGCATGGGGCGGCAAAGTGCTTTCCAGCGCCACCACCGTAGCCGAGGCGCAATGGCTTGAAGCCCATGGCGCAGACGCGATCATCGCGCAAGGCGTGGAAGCCGGTGGCCATCGCGGCATGTTTCTACGAGCCAACGAGCATGGCAAACATGCAGGCCTGAGCAACACTTTTCCACGCGATTGGCGCACCGAACTCTCCACTCAGCAAGGCACATTCACCCTGCTCCCGCAAATAGTGGCTGCCGTCAAAGTGCCCGTCATCGCAGCGGGCGGCATCGCCAGCAAAGAAGGCGTACAAGCCGCGCTTGCGCTAGGTGCATCCGCCGCACAAATCGGCACAGCCTTTATGCTCTGCCCCGAAGCCACCACCAGCGCCGTACATCGCGCCGCGCTGGCCAACAGCGCCGTGCACCCCGAACTTCATCACACGGAGCTCACCAACCTCTTCACCGGCCGCCCTGCGCGTGGCATCAGCAATCGCATCATGCGTGAGCTTGGTGCAATCAATCCGACTGCACCCGCTTTTCCTACCAGCACCGCAGCCATTGCGCCGTTGCGCACCGCAGCGGAAAAGTTGAACCTAGGAGATTTCTCTCCACTATGGAGCGGGCAAAACGCGAGCGGTTGCCGCGCAGTATCTGCGGCAGAGTTACTGCAAAGTCTTCTTTAACGC
>JANMFP010000151.1:0-2963 GCA_031378135.1 Variovorax sp.
TGGCTCGAAGCTGATTTTTGATTGCGATGTGGGCTCAGATGAGCAGATTGAAAAGATGTTTGCGGATTTGTCGCTCGTTTGGCCGAAGTTTGATGGCTTCGTGCATGCGATTGGCTTTGCGCCGCGTGAGGCGATTGCGGGGGATTTTCTGGATGGCCTCTCGCGCGAGGGTTACAAGATTGCCCACGATATCTCGGCATACAGCTTTCCAGCGATGGCCAAGGCTTGCCTTCCGATGCTGAACGATAAATCGTCTGTGCTCACCCTCACCTACTTGGGTGCAGAGCGCGTGGTGCCGAACTACAACACCATGGGCTTGGCCAAGGCTTCGCTGGAAGCCAGCGTGCGCTACTTGGCGGAATCATTGGGCAACAAGAATCGCGGCTTGCGAGCCAATGGCATCAGCGCCGGCCCGATCAAAACTTTGGCTGCCAGCGGCATCAAAGGCTTCGGAAAGATCTTGGCTGTGGTGGCTGAAACATCGCCGATTCGCCGCAACGTGACGGTGGACGATGTGGGCAACGTGGCTGCATTCTTACTGAGCGATTTGGCTGCGGGCGTGAGCGCTGAGATCACTTATGTGGATGGCGGCTTCAGCAATGTGGTGGGCGGCATTGCAGAGCCTGCAGCGGCATAAATTTTGATATTTTTGACGCTTTTAAGCCTCTAGCCGGCGTAAATACTGCTCAGTTAGCTATCAATTTGATACTAACCAAGCAGCAACACCACGGCCCGAGCTTCCATGCTTTGGCCCTGGCCTACAGGCCCTAGATGCTCATAGGTTTTAGCTTTGATGTTGATTTGGCTCTCGCTCGCCCCAAGTGCCTGCGCGATACGGCTTTTCATCGCAGGCAGATGCGCAGCGAGCTTAGGCGCTTGTGCAATCACCGTTGAGTCTAAATTCCCAAGCTCGTAGCCTGCCTCGCGCACACGGCGCATGGCCTCTTTCAAAAGCGTGATGGAATCTGCGCCTTTGAAAGCAGCATCGGTATCGGGGAAATGCTTACCAATATCGCCTAAAGCAGCAGCGCCGAGCAAGGCATCAGTGATCGCGTGGCAGAGCAAATCAGCATCGGAGTGGCCGAGCAAGCCTTTGTCAAACGGAATCTCTACGCCACCGATGATGAGCTTACGACCGGGCACGAGCTGATGCGTATCCCAACCTTCGCCGATGCGAATGCGCGACATGGGTGTTGCAGAGGATGAATTCATGCCTCTATTATGGATGGCCGCAAGCTTAAGAAAACGATGCCTTACGCGGAGCGGCTGAGGGCAGCCAAGAGCGCGTCAGCGGGCATCGACCATTCCGAATCTTGCGCAATCGCCTCGCTCAGAAAATTGCGCTGGCTTTCGCTCCAAATCGGTGCTTGCACCAACCCACATTCGCGGCACACGCCATCATGCTGACTGAGGAATACGGCAATCGAAGCTTCATCGGAATCCAATCCGAGTTGCTTGAACAGTTGAGTCATGGTGCGAGCTGGCATGGGATGCTCCTTGGGTGAATGCTTTGATTCTGCGCTGCTAAAGAACGTTTCGCAAAATGCGCGGTTTAAGGGCCTGATTCAAGAGCGCGACAGCAACACAGCCTCCGCCAAAGCAAAATCCTCTGGGTACGTGACTTTGAAATTTTGCGCGCTTCCTGCAACAAGCTTGGGTGCCAAGCCCATCGCCTCTAGCGCATTGGCCTCATCCGTGACCGCATCGCCTGCTTTTTGCAGCGCCTCAATGAGCTGGCCGATGCGAAACATCTGCGGCGTTTGCGCCAACCACTTGTCTGCACGATTCACCGTGGCGCTCACACGGCCCTGATGCTCTTGCTTGAGCGTATCAGCGAGCTTCAAAGCCATGAGCCCGCCCACGGCATCGTTCTCGCATGCATCTATCACGGCATTGATTTGCTGCGGTGTGATCAAGCAGCGCGCAGCATCATGTACCAGCACCCAATCGCTCGGCTGCGCGCCTTGCTCTAGGAGCACATTTAAACCATTAAATACGGTGCTGGCCCGGGTATTTCCTGCGCAAGCTGCTATAAAAAATGCAGCATTTGGCAGCTTCACGCATTGCGCAAACAGCGCATCATCTGGCGCAATCGCAATGCAAGTGCGCTCAACGCGTGGCAGAGCAGCAAAAGCAGCCAGCGTATGCGCCACCATCGGCATACTCGCTATCTCTCGGTATTGCTTGGGCAAAACCTCCCCTGAGCGAGTGCCTACGCCACCGCAAGGAATGAGGGCGAAAACTTGGGTTTTACCACTGGGCTTTTCGGAAGCGTTCATCCTGAGATTGTATGAGCCGATAAAATCAAAGTTGTATTTATAAATTTCACACCCCGTCTCGCGAGAAACGGGGTGTTTGGCTTTTGATTTGGCTTTTTTATTAAGCTTTTGGCAGACGAAAAAACAATGGATTTCCCCAAACTCACCGCCGGCAAGCGTTACACCATGCCGCGCCCTGTCTCCAGCAGCGATGCGCTGATGCTTAGCGCTTTTGCAGCGGAGCAGAAGCAGCGCGGCCACATCACAGCGATTGTTTGCGCGGATGCGGCCGATGCGCAGCGGCTGCAAGACGAGATGACATTTTTTCAGCCTGGCCTGCGTGGCGTGATGTTTCCTGATTGGGAAACGCTGCCCTACGACACGTTTTCTCCGCATCAAGATTTGATCTCGGAGCGGCTCGCAACCCTGTGGCGGATTTTGCAGAGCAAAGATCGCGCGCACGCGGAAGCGGTGGACGTGCTGTTCATCCCCGCCACCACCGCGCTGTATCGCATCGCGCCCCCTAGCTTTCTCGCCGCCACCACCTTTCAATTCAAAACCAAACAAAAGCTTGATGAGGCTAAATTCAAAGCGCAGCTCACACTCGCAGGCTACAACCATGTGAGCCAAGTGGTGAGCCCTGGCGAATATGCCGTGCGCGGTGGCTTGATTGATCTGTTTCCAATGGGCAGCTTGGTGCCCTAT
>JANMFP010000155.1:0-1992 GCA_031378135.1 Variovorax sp.
GGCCGCGTGCGCTGCAGCTCTTCCAGCATCTGCAAAATCTCTCGCTTCACGTCATCGAGCTTTTCTTCCGCAATGAAGCGCCGATCAAGCACAGCGCGGCAACTGTGCGCCACCACCGGCGCAGGCGTATCCGCCGTTGGCCAGCCGCGCGCATCTACCGCATAACGCTGCTCCACTTGCCCACCGTGAATACTGTTGATGTTGAGCGTTGACACGCGTGCCCCCGGCGGCTCAACAGGCTCTTGGGTTCGCCGTACAGCCAAGGCGGGCTGCAATTGCGTTTCGAGCAAATGAATAAACGCGCTCATGTGATTGATCGCACTATCCCCCAAAAACGGCATCGAGCCGTGCGCAATACGCCCCTTGGTCTCGACCTCTGCCCAATACACACCGCGATGCCCCAAGCAAATCCGATCCACACCCAGCGGCTCAGGAATGATGACGTGATGAACCCGTGGCTTAGAAAAGTATCCCTTCTCTGCCAGATAGCCCACGCCTGCAAACCCACCCGATTCTTCATCCACCGTGCCGCTGATCTCTAGCGTTCCATTGAACGGAATACCGCTGTCAATCAGAGCCTCGCAAGCGATCACGCTCGACGCTAGCCCACCCTTCATATCGCAAGCGCCGCGCCCATACACCTTGCCATCTTTCACCTCGCCGCCAAAAGGATCAAACGTCCAGCCACTACCGGCTTCCACCACATCAATGTGGCTGTTGAAATGCACGCATTCTTGGTTTCCCACACTCGCGTTTCTTTCGCCTTTACCTTCATAGCGCGCCACCACATTCGTGCGCGGATATTGATCCGAATCCCCCGGCGCGCCTGTGCTGCGGATGTACTCAACTGCAAAGCCCTTCTTCTGCAATCGCTCGCCCAAAAACCGCGCACAAGCCTTATAAGCATCCCCCGGCGGATTGATCGTGGGAATACGGATCAAATCTTGCGTCAGCGCAGTGACTTCTTCGCGCCGCGATTCGATGGATTTCAAAAGCGTTTCAATCATTTTTCAGCCTTCCACTGCTTCCACACGCCAGCCATATTGACTGCGCCAGGATATTTATTTTGGCAGTAAAAAGCGCCAGCGCCCACCACCAGGATGAGTAACACAACCCACCAACAGGTTTTTTGAAAGAGGACGACATGCCAATTGCCCACTTCTTCGATTTGCCCCATGCGCCGCACCAATGCGCCGGCAAATGCCACTTCAAACGCCACCTCTAAAAGCAAACCCGTCCCGATCCACATGAACAGCCCGACAATGACAAAACCAACTGCAATCAGACCCATAAAAATCAAACAGCCCTCAGCGTCTGCGCCCGGCAAATCCAAGCTGCCCCAATCAGAATTTTTATGTCGCACGACAGGATGCCTCTTCTGATCATCCGCCCAAACGCGGATCACGCCAAAAAATGCACCGTATCCCACCAAAATATTGATCGCATAGCGCAGCGGCATGGATTGCAAGCCCATTTTCAGCAAGAGCCAACTGCTCAACCAAGTCACTATAAAGATAGAGGCAAAGGCAAAGCTCGCTCCCCACATCGAAACATGGTTTTTACGCGCATCGATAAACCCTCTGCGCTCGTGCTCTAAATCGACATCCTTCCAAATTTTCATCTTGCGCGCGAAGTGTGAGCCGTGCGAATTGCTGAAGCGAAAACTGATGAATCATTCAAACCGATTTACAGCACTTCGCTCGCAAAATCCGCCAGCCTTGAACGTTCGCCGCGTGCTAGCGTGATGTGCCCGCCATGCGGCCAGCCTTTGAATTTATCGACTGCAAACGTCATGCCGCTTGAGCCTTCGGTCAAATATGGCGTGTCGATCTGCGCAAGGTTGCCCATGCAGACAATCTTCGTACCGGGACCAGCGCGGGTGATGAGCGTCTTCATTTGCTTCGGGGTCAAATTTTGCGCTTCGTCGATGATCACGTATTTGTTTAAGAACGTGCGGCCGCGCATGAAGTTCATGCTTTTGATTTTGATTTT
>JANMFP010000175.1:0-5658 GCA_031378135.1 Variovorax sp.
AGGCAAATTCGTCACCAGCCGCCAGATCTGGGATCGCTTGCAAAAAGAGCTGCAATCGAACGTTGCGCTGCGCGTCAAAGAGACCGATGAAGACGGTATTTTTGAAGTGTCAGGCCGTGGTGAATTGCACCTCACGATTCTCTTGGAGAACATGCGCCGCGAAGGCTATGAGCTGGCTGTTTCCAAGCCGCGCGTGGTGTTCCGCGAAGTCAATGGCGAGAAGCATGAGCCCATCGAGTTGGTGACGGCTGATGTGGAAGATCAGCACCAAGGCGGCGTGATGCAAGCCTTGGGCGAGCGCAAAGGCGAGCTGGTGAACATGGAGCCCGATGGCCGTGGCCGTGTGCGCCTTGAATACCGCATTCCAGCGCGTGGCCTGATTGGCTTTACCACCGAGTTCTTGAACTTAACCCGTGGCTCAGGCTTGATCGCCAACATTTTCGATAGCTACGAAGCCCACAAAGGCGATATCGCCAGCCGCAAAAATGGCGTGTTGATTTCTATGGACGATGGCGAAATTTTCACCTACGCCTTGGGCAAGCTCGACGACCGTGGCCGCATGTTCGTGCGCGCGAACGATCCTGTGTATGAAGGCATGATCGTCGGCATTCACAACCGCGACAACGATCTCGTGGTTAACGCGACCCGCACCAAGCAGCTCACCAACTTCCGCGTGAGCGGCAAGGAAGATGCGATCAAGATCACGCCCCCGATTCAGCTCACGCTCGAATACGGCGTCGAGTTCATTGAAGACGACGAGTTGGTCGAGATCACGCCAAAATCCGTGCGTCTACGTAAGCGCTTCTTGAAAGAGAACGAGCGTAAGCGCGCTGGGAAAAGTTAATCCCCCGTGCAGCCTTTGGCCGCCTCCCCCCGGCTACCGAAGGGCCTTCCAGTAGCCCAAAGGGGGCGACGCCAGTGGACTGGCAAAGCCAGATCCACGGCGTCTGCTTGCAAAGACATCCCAAGGCCAGCAATGACTATTCAAAACAGCTTATTCGGTGCGGATGCAACCCTCTTTCCAACCGAATTCAATGGCGATTTAGTCGCCCATGCAAAGGCGGGAGCCACCTCGCCTTTGCAACTTGAATTTGCGCGTTTGCTGAGCAGTATTGAAGAGTTGGGCGTTGATTTGCAAACGCTGGAAACCCTGCAAAGCCAATACCGCGCTAAGTTTGGTCAAGTTTTGCCAAAGTTGCAAGCAGAGCAGCATAGCTTGCAGCGGCAAATGGTGATGTTTCTGCATGAGCGCTTGCAGCGAGCTGCATTCAATGAAGACAAAACGTTCACGGCAAGTCATCGCAAAGCGATTGGCCGCGTGATCGTCTCATTCAGCATGGTTCTTGCGATGCATGGCGATGCGCAAATGCGCGCGATTCATGATCAATACAGCCATGAGCCGATGGGCGATCAAGATGCGTCGCAGTTGGAAGACATGCGCGCATTGCTCGCTGAGCTTGGCGTGGAGTTGCCTGAGTTAGGCGATAAAGCCAACGCGCTGAGCCAAGCGCAAGCGGCGCTCAAAGCTATTCAGGAGAAGATGCAGCAAGATCAGGCCGCAGATGATGCGCGTCGAGCCAAGCGGGATAAAAAGCGCGAAGAGCGCAGGGCTGAAAAAGCCAAGACGGATCCCAAGCTGCAAGCTAAGCTCGCAAGCCAAGCGGCTGCCGCACAAGAGGCGCAGGGATCGCTTAAAAGCATCTATCGCCAACTCGCTCGCCAGTTGCATCCAGACCGTGCAGAGAATGATGTGCAACGCGTGATCAACACCGATTTGATGAGCGAAGTGAATGCCGCTTATGACCGGCAAGATCTCCTGGCCTTGCTCAAGCTCCAACTCAAAGCCCAGCAAATTGATGCAAGCGCGATGCACAGCGTGGCTGAAGACAAGCTCAAAGCTTGGCTTGCTTTGCTGCGCACGCAGTGGAAAGACTTGAGCGTTGATGTGAGCTCAATGCGCGAGCAAATGCATCATGAATTTCGGCTGCATCCGCGCCTGCCGATCAACGCGCAAGCGCTACAAGACCGTTTGAGCTTAGCCACGCAGGAATACAACGAGACCTTGCACACGATGCGCAGCGATTTAGCCGTTGTGCAAAACGATGCTGGCCTGAAACGCTGGGCGAAAGAGCAGTCGCGCTTGATCGCTGAGGACGACGACATGAAGTTTGCCAACGCAGATGACATCGCGCATTTAGACGCCATTCTTGATGAAATCGTCGCCCGCCAGCCGCACACTCATTCCAAGCAAAAGTTGAAAAAGAAACGATGAAACTTGACTCTTTGAAATTAACGCACAGCCGGGCCGTTTTGCTCATGATCGCCGTCACCCTCATGTGGTCGATTGCCGGCGCAGTCACCAAGCAGCTTGAATCTGCCAAAAGCTTTGAGGTCACATTCTGGCGCAGCTTCTTCACGGTGATCTCGCTGCTCATCATCTTGCCGCTGTGGCGTGGCAAAGCCGTGTTTAAGAAGTTTCAATGGCAAAGCACCTCGTTTTGGGTGAGCGGCGTGTGCTGGAGCGTGATGTTTACCGCCTTCATGGTTGCGCTCACGCTCACCTCGGTGGGCAATGTGCTTGTGACGATGGCAGTCGGCCCGCTGCTCACGGCTTTGATCGCTCGCATCTTCATCGGCCACCAGCTACCCGCCCGCACTTGGGGCGCGATTGCGGTGGCTTGCGCCGGCATGGCTTATATGTTTGGGCAGCAGCTTGATTTGCGCCAAGGCAGCGCCGCGCTTGGCATGGCGGTGGCGTTTTGCGTGCCGGTGGCAGGCGCGATTCACTGGACGGTGGTGCAGCGCTCGCAGGCGCAGAGCAAAGCGGGCAACTCGGAGCAACTCGATTTTGTGCCCTGCGTGCTGATAGGCGGCGTGATCTCCACGCTCGTTACCTTGCCGCTGTCCATGCCTTTTACGGCGACGATGAGCGACATCAGCTGGCTCGCGCTGCTGGGCTTGGTGCAACTCGCCATTCCTTGCGTGCTCGCCGTGGTTTGCGCGCAAGTGCTCAAAGCGCCGGAAGTGTCTTTGCTGGCTTTGCTCGAAGTGATTTTCGGCATCGCGCTGGCTTGGCTTTTCGCGGGCGAGGTGCCTTCGCAGGCCGTTTTAATTGGCGGCGCTTTGGTGATCGGGGCGCTGGTGGCGAATGAAGTGCTGGGCTGGCGAAATACCAAGGTTTGACAAGTAGGTTTCATTCTTTTAAACTAGTTATCAAACTAGTTTGATTGGAGCCCAATATGCAAGCATGGCCAGTTCAAGATGCGAAAGCGCGGTTCAGTGAATTTTTAGAAGCCTGCCTTGCGCAAGGTGCGCAGCTCGTCACCAAGAGGGGCGCGGAGGCTGCTGTGCTCGTGCCTGTGCAGGAATGGCGGCGCTTGCAGCAAGCTGCCAAGCCTTCGCTCAAAGAGTTGCTGCTGTCTGATCAAGCCCGCGCGGATTTGGTCTTGCCCAAGCGCGGCAACGCCAAGCGCCGCCCAGTGAATATGCTGGGCTGATTCCATGTATTTGCTCGATACCAATGTGGTCTCTGAATTGCGCAAGCTAAAACCCCACGGCGCCGTGTTGGCATGGCTCTCATCGGTGGATGATGCGCAGCTTTTTATTTCTGCGGTGACGATTGGAGAAATCCAAGCAGGCATAGAGCTCACGCGCGAGCAAGATAGCGAAAAAGCCCAAGAGATTGAAAACTGGCTACAGCAGCTAGCCGCAAGCTACAACGTATTGCCCATGGATGCAGCAGCATTCAGAGCTTGGGCCAAGCTGATGCATCGCCAATCCGACACTTTGTATGAAGACGCAATGATTGCCGCAATCGCGCAAGTCCACAGCCTCGTGGTGGTGACGCGCAATGTGCGAGACTTCAAATCGCTCAAAGCTAAGGTGTTGAATCCTTTTACTTAAAAACCTTGAATTCCTCATGTCTGATCAAAATTTCATACTTATCGAAGAGCGGGGCCATGCTGGCCTAATCACGCTCAATCGTCCGAAGGCGCTGAATGCTTTGAATTTGCCGATGATTCGCGAGATCACTGCGGCTCTTCTGAGATGGAAAGACTCACCGCAGATCAAGCTGGTGGCGATTCGGGGGATGGGGAAGGCGGCGGATGGCAGCTTCACGCCGTTTGGTGCGTTTTGCGCGGGCGGGGATATTCGGTTTTTCCACCAGGCGGCGCTTAGCGGCGATCCAGCGCTAGAGGATTTCTTTACGGAGGAATACAGCCTCAACCATTTGATTCATACCTATCCGAAGCCTTATGTCGCGTTCCTCGATGGCATTTGTATGGGCGGAGGCATGGGTCTTTGCCAAGGCCGAGCCTTGGCAGCCCCATTGGGGGAGCATGACGAACGCGCAAATCGGGCAAGCCCGGTTGCGCGGGCCGGCCACGGCGGTGCGAACACGGTGCGCATCACCACCGAGCGTACGAAGATGGCGATGCCGGAGACACTCATTGGGCTGTTTCCCGATGTGGGTGGCGGCTGGTTTTTGAGCCGCTGCGATGGAGCGCAGCCCGGCATGGGCGAGTATTTAGCGCTCACGGGGCATGTGCTCTCTGGCGCGGCGGCAGTTGATGTGGGCTTGGCGGATGTGCAAATCGCGAGCGCGGATTTGACTGCACTGTGGGATTCACTTGGAACGATGGCAGCAGATACAAAGAGCATCATGGCCTCGCTAACTACTAAATCCATAGCACTCCGCGCAGATAACACCCCGGCTACTGGCCTAAATCGTTCAAAAATCGCGCAATTCTTTGCCACAGGTGATATCAAAACCATCGTGGCAGCGCTAGAGGCTGAGGCGGCTGGTGGCGGCGATTGGGCGCGTGAGACGGCTGCGCTCTTGCGCAAACGCTCACCGCTGATGCTGCATGTGACGCTGGATCACATCCGTCGCGCACGCAGCATGGGGATTGCTGACGAGCTGCGCTTAGAGCGTGACTTGGTGCGCCATTGCTTCTCTACCCAGCATTTGCAGCGCAGCGGTGCGGCCACTGAAACGGTAGAAGGCATTCGCGCCCTGGCGGTCGATAAAGACCATGCGCCAAAATGGCAGCCCGCGCGGATCGAAGACATCAGCCACGAGATGGTGCAGCCATTTTTTGCATCAGCTTGGCCTCAATGGGCGCATCCGCTGCGCTCTTTATAGTCACTGCACGCTCCTGATTCAGTAGCGCTAAGTGCATGTTTCATGCCGGCTAGAGGCATAAAACCTGTCTAAAACTTCTTTTCAAGCTGCATGCAAAGTTGGCATGCAGCTTGCTGTGTAACTACTGATTGCCAGACTTGTGTTGATACGTTACAAACTGAAGTCAAGGCAATCACAAGGAGTTCGCCATGCATCCAGTTTCCCGTCGCCTTCCCTTGAAACTCATCTCGGCTGGGCTTGCAAGCGCTCTAGCTGCCCGCGCGAGCTTCGCGCAGACGAGGCCTGCCGTCTCGCGCCGCATCGTGTTGGGGCAATCTGTGCCCCTGACAGGCGCAGCCGATCAAATCGGTGTGGCCTACAGCGCAGGCGCGAAGCTGTTTTTTGCGGCTTTCAATGAGCGCAAAAACAATCCAGGCTACAGCTTCGAGCAAAAAATCTTAGACGACAGCTACGATGCCAACAAAGCCGCCGCCAATACCAAGCAACTGATTGCCGACAAAGTGGATGCGCTG
>JANMFP010000215.1:0-7229 GCA_031378135.1 Variovorax sp.
AGAGCAGCCGCCGCCCTGCACGAACACGCGCAGCTTGAGATCGGGGTTGCCTTCTTCAGCAATCAGATCAGCCACTTTCACAGCGGCGCTGTCGGTGAAGATGATCGGTGAGGGCATCTCGGTTTGGATATTTTCAGCAACGGCGCTCATAGCAAATCCTTGATAATTTCAATACTTGAGTGGAATACTACCCTATTGGTGAAAAGCGTGCTTTGAAGCGCCCTTTAGCCATTCTCTCTAGCTGTTGTTAGCAGCTAATTTCAGCGCTGGCTTCTCACCTTGAATCATGGGCTTCAACTGCCCAGAGATGACGGCACCTTGATGCATTTCAAGCGCTTTGTAGCTCACATCGCCTTCAATTTGCGCCTTGGGCTGCAGCTCCAGCAGCTCAAACGCATGCACGTGGCCGATGATTTTGCCGTTGATGATGACGTGATCGGAATACACATCGCCTTCAATCACGGCACTCTCGCCAATCACAATCAAACTGGAGCTGTCTTCATTCGCACGGATATTGCCCACCACATTGCCATCCACACGTATGCCGTCTGTGAAATTAAGATCGCCACGAATTTGCGTGCCTTTGTCGATCAGGCTGCGCACGGGGGGTTGTTTTTTCTTGCCAAACATTTTGTACTCCAAAAGAGTTTTTAGATTTTCAGGGTTTGCACAGCGCGCGTTGCAGCACCTTCTGTCACTTTTGCTGAAACTTGTTTTACCACGACTTGCGGGGGCAAGTCGATCACGTTTTCCAGACGTTTGTATTGCGTGAACTGCAAGCTTTGCGCCGCGCCGCCCGCCACTTGCACCCAAGGCTTGCCGCCTGCGCCCGTGCCCGGCGCGCCGCCTTGCAAGCCCGATAACGTGATCTCAAGCTTGCCGTTAAAGGCGGGTGCATTTTTGGTCGGCTGAATCACCAACACTTGCCACTTGATTTGACTACCCGCGCTGAGCGATTCAGCTTGCAAGCCGCGAATCGCCACGCCCTCGTTGCCACCCGTAGGAATGAGTTTTTCAAAGAAGCCGAGATCATCGCGCAAAGCGCGATTCTCCGCTTCCAGAAGCTTGATCTGCCCAATGATTTTCTCTTGCGCAGCTTTCTCAGCAGTCAGCAAACTGCCCGACGTATTCAGAATCGATTGCGCCTTATCGCGCTGCTCTTTGAGCTGCACCACTTCAACACGTAGCCTTGCCAGATCCTCTTTGACATTGTCGTCAATGCCCGCCAAATCCTTGCCTAGCTCAAAAGCCCATAAGCCAATCGCCGCACAAAACCCCAGCACCACAGCTGCCATGAGCCAGCGCAACGGCCACGGCATGGCCGAGCGAATCGCCATGCTAGGCGCGCTGATGGTGAGGCGACGGCGGAGGAGTCGAAAACGCATAAAGTCTGACAATGTACTTCAAAAAAACAAAACCGCCGAATCTTGGCGACCCGGCGGTTTGTTTTGAATCGTAAGATTCGATAAACGTGAAATTAACGCTTAGAGAACTGCTTACGACGACGTGCGCCAACCAAGCCGACCTTCTTACGCTCAACTTCACGCGCATCACGCGTCACGAAGCCAGCTTGGCTGAGCGCGGGCTTGAGCGCAGCGTCGTAATCGATCAAAGCACGTGTGATGCCATGACGCGCTGCACCGGCTTGGCCAGACTCGCCGCCGCCATGCACGTTGATTTGAATATCAAACGTTTCGGCGTGGTTGGTCAGCAGCAGAGGTTGCTTGGCAATCATGATCGAGGTTTGACGGCCGAAATATTCAGCGATGTCTTTGCCATTGATCAAAATTTTGCCAGAGCCTTTTTTCATAAACACACGGGCGACGCTGCTTTTGCGACGGCCGGTGCCATTGTTCCATTCACCAATCATGTGTCGGCTCCTTAAATTTCAAGAACTTTAGGCTGCTGCGCAGTGTGCGGATGCTCGCCACCGGCATAGACCTTGAGCTTTTTGATCATGGCGTAGCCTAATGGGCCTTTTGGAAGCATGCCTTTGACGGCTTTTTCCAACGCGCGGCCAGGATGCTTGGCCTGCATGTCTTTGAATTTGGTGGCATAGATGCCGCCAGGATGACCGCTGTGACGGTAGTAAATCTTTTGATCGGCTTTGTTGCCGGTGACGCGGATTTTGTCTGCGTTCACAACGACGATGAAATCGCCGGTATCGACGTGAGGCGTATAAATGGCCTTGTGTTTGCCGCGTAAACGGAGAGCTGCTTCGCTGGCAATTCTTCCGAGGACCTTGTTGGTCGCGTCAATCACAAACCACTCGTGTACGACCTCAGCGGGTTTTGCGCTGAAAGTGCTCATGAGTTTTCTCTTTTCAAGAGTTGGTTTGTCTGGCTCTTTTCCACGGTCGGTGTTCTTCTGTTGAGAACCTCTTAGGTGGGATGCTAGCTTCGTCGCGGAGCCAAGAAATCGCTGCGAAGCCCTAAATTATATGTCAAATCAACAACTTAGCGCAAATTCAGTCCTGCGCTTGGGTTAAACCGAGCCGAAAAACAGCTGCCATTGATATTTAGTCAGCAACGATGTTCTTGTCCTTGACCAGTTTTTTGTAAAAAGCGATGCGTTGCTCAATCTCCTTGCGATAGTCCTCTGGTCGTAGTGCTTCCGGGACGATCACGCCGCGCTTTTGCCAATCGGCGATGTTTTGCGGATCTTGCAAGACGCTGCGAACTGCTGAATAGAGCTGAGTGATGATCTGCTCGGGCGTGCCCTTAGGGGCGGCGAGGCCTGTCCATGAAGTCATGTTCAACTCCGGTTGTTTGAGTTCTCCAAAGGTGGGGACGTCTGGCAACAGCGGCGAGCGCGATGGTGCGGCGACCGCAAGAGCGCGTAGCTTGCCGCTCGTGACCAAAGCCGCATTCGTGGCGCCCAAATTGGTCATCTGAGCATCGACACGACCGGCCATCAGGTCTGTTTGCGCGGTGCCTGCTGCGCGATACGGAATATGCGTGATGAATACGCCGTATTGCGACTTGAACAGCTCCATATTCAGTTGCAGCATGGAGCCATTGCCAGACGATGCGTAGTTCATCTTGCCAGGTCGGGCTTTGGCGTAGGCGACAAATTCGGCGACGGTTTTGACGGGCAAGGCTGGGTTGATGAGCAACACGTTGGGCAGTCGCTCAATCAGTGTGATCGGTGCAAAATCATTCACTGCGTCGTAGGGCAAGTTGGGCGTGACGGCCGGGTTGGCGACATGGGAGGATTGCGATGTCACGACCAAGGTGTAGCCATCGGCTTTGGCTTTGGCCACAAATACGCTTCCAATGGCACCGCCCGCCCCGCCTTTGTTATCAACGATCACAGATTGCCCTAAAGCCTTGCTTAATTTATCGGCAATAGCGCGCCCTGCGGTATCCACCGAGCCGCCCGCAGGGAAGGGCACGACCAAACTGATCGGGCGGCTCGGGTACTTTTCTGTTTGACCAATGGCAGGTAGCGCAATGCTGCCGGCCGCTCCCATGGCAACCGTCAGGAAGCTACGGCGATCCGAGGCGGATTTTTGAAGTTGGTTCATAGAACTCCTTGATGTTGGCTCGCGCCAGTCGTTGGTAAGCTGCTTTGCGTTTGCAAAGCGACTTGGATGTAAGCGGCGATCCCTTCGAGAACCTGCCCAATATCGGCCTGCAGTTGAGGAAAGCGGGCGATGGGCTCGCGCGTGTCTTCGTTCAAATAAAGCGCCCGGTTGATTTCAATCTGCAAACTTTGGAATCCTTGCTCGGGCTGGCCGTAATGGCGCAATAGGTCTTGCCCTGCATAGGGGTCGTTGATAGCAACGCTGTAGCCCAGCGCCGCAAATAGTTGTGCGACGACTTGGGTGAACTCAGCCGAGCAAGACACGCCATGCACATTGCCCAGCACAATATCTGCCAGCTTCTTATCCGTCACGATCCCCAAGCGCTGATAGGCATTGCTGGGCATGGAATGCAAATTCAAATGCCATCGAAGGCCGTGGTTTCGCGCTGCAGATTGCAAGGCATCAGTCAAAGATTCACGATACGGGCGCCAATAGCGATCAATGCGGTTTTGCACCTCGGCCACGCTGAGTTTGCGTTGGTAAATTGCGCTCAGCTGTGTGGTTTTGCTGAACACCAGCCCATTGCCGAGTTCGATGCATCGCTTGGAAGGCGAGCAATCGTTCGGCCATGGTGCGCTGAGCATGGCTTGATCAATATCATCCACAGCCCGATTCGGGTCAATATAGCTGCGCGGAAAATTTGCACTGATCAGCTCGCCGCCATACTGCGGCACGCTTGCCCACAGCTTCTCCACATGGGTGTCTTCGCTGCGGCGCAGCTCGTTGAACGCCACACTGAACTGAAAATCGTCTGGGTAGTCTGTGCCGCTGTGCGGAGAATCACACACGAGCGGGATGCGGATGATCGAGCCAGACTCTGGCTTGACGTGGTGAACAGGTGCATCGTGCGTCACCGTGGTTGATACAGCTTGTATTGATTTCATCGAAGGGATGGCAATGGATAAATTGCGATGAACGAAATGTAATTCCGCCGAGCCTCATCAGCAAACGACTTTTTCGTCGCAAGTGATAACTTCATGTAATATGGTGAGATGAAGTTCCAGTCGCCTTCGCTCAGTGAAATGCATGCCTTCCTGGCGGTTTTTGAGCAAGGCAGTTTTCGCAAAGCGGCTGGTGTGCTGTGCGTGACGCAAGCCGCCGTGAGTCGTGCAGTGCTGAGGCTGGAAGAGCGCTTGGGATGCCGTTTGTTTGAAAGAACCGCATTTGGAATTGCTCCCACTGAGCGAGGCCGGGAGTTTCAAGGCTTGGTGCAGGGTCCAGTTGCAGCGCTGGAGAATTCCATCCTCAATTTTCACAGGCGAGCTGAAAGTTTCAAACTTCGTGTCAGCGTGATCACGACGCTGGCCACGCGATGGTTAGTGCCTCGCCTAGCGAGCTTCCATGCAACGCACCCCAACATCAGCTTAGAGCTGCGCAAATATCAGCCGATGGATGATTTCAGCCGCGACGATGTTGATCTGTGGATCGATGTTCCGCGATCTACGGCGGCTTGGCCGCGTGGCTTCAAAACCCATTACCTGCTCGGAAAAGAAATCACTCCCGTGTGCACGCCCGAGATCGCCAGCCGCCTGAATGATCCCAGCGATCTTCTGCGAGAAAACCTGATGTACCACACCGGTTTTCCTGGCAATTGGTCACTGTGGTTGACGAAAGCCCGAGTCCCCTTCAAGCAAGATGTTTTGCGACAAGGCTTTGACACGGGCAACAATTTGATCGTCGCTGCGTGCGCTGGCATGGGCATCCCTGTGATTCATCCTTGCCTGATCGAGCCAGAACTCAAAAGTGGCCAGCTCGTCCGACCTTTTCCCATCATGGTTTCCACCGAACGCGGCTGGCATGCCTGTTATCAACGCTCGCTTGCCCATGAACCCGCCGTGAAGGATTTTGTTCAGTGGCTCAAAGAGCAGGCCGCCAGCACGCTTCGCTGATGGCAGCATCGCTGCGAACTCCGTTACCATCAAGCCATGTTTTCCTACCGCCACGCCTTCCATGCCGGCAACCATGCCGATGTGCTTAAACACCTCACCTTGGTTGCTCTGCTCAAGTATTTGACCGATAAAGATTCTGCATTGACGGTGATTGACACGCATGCCGGAGCGGGCTTGTATCGACTCGATGGCGATATGGCGCGCACGAGTGCGGAGGCGACGCAAGGCGTCCAAAAGCTGCTTCCGGGGCAGATTTTGAAGCAAAAAGAGCCAGTAGCCGGCATAAATACTGCACAAAGCGCTATTAAAAAAGTAGCACCCACTTCTACACCAGCTCCTGCCACCGCTGCTGCCTTGCAAGATTATTTAGATATTCTGGCCAGCTTTAATTCCACGGCCACGGCTGAGAAGGTCTATCCTGGGTCACCGCTGATCATGCATCGCCTGCTGCGCCCGGAGGCTGACAAACTCAAATTATTCGAGCTGCACCCCACCGATTACCGCTCTTTGGCAGGCCATGTGAAGCAACTTGGCGCGGGCCGCATGGTGACTGTGGATTGTGCGAACGGCTTTGAAAAACTCAAAACTTTGCTACCACCGCCAAACAAACGTGCCTTGGTCTTGATGGATCCGAGCTACGAGATGAAAACGGATTACGCGCAAGTGAGCGCATGCATACAAGAAGCTTTGCTGCGCTTTCCAACCGGCTGCTATGCCGTTTGGTACCCCATCATTCCTAGGCCAGAAGCCCACGGCTTGCCCAAAAAGCTCAAGACTTTGGCGACCCAAGCCAAGAAGCCTTTTCTGCACATCACGCTTAACATCGGCCAAGAGCCGCCCAAGCATGCGATTGGCGAGAAGCCGAGCAAATTGGTCGGCTTGCGCGCCAGCGGCATGTTCATCATCAACCCGCCGCACACTTTGAAGGCCACTTTGCAAGAAGCTTTGCCTCAGCTCGTGACGATGCTGGGCCGAGGCAAGGGTAAGGGATTTACTTTAGCCAACTAGGTTATGTTGGTTCTCGTTGATTGCGCTTCGGTTAGACGCCCGACAGAGCACCCGGGGCGGATGGCTTCATGTCCTCCGGCGGCGAAGCTCATTGACCGGCGAAAAACAAAACAAAACGCCGCCGGAGGACATGGAGCCAAGCGGGTAGCCATGTCTGATGGGGTGCCTGCAAAATCGTACAAAACTCCGTTAACCAACCACACGGTTGGTTAATTGATATACTCATGCTAATTAACAAGGAGTTGCCCGATGTACACCCAAGCGCTCGATCTTCCGAACACGGATACCAAGCCCGCCCTCAAAGCCGTTGCAGCACCACTCTCCGAGCGCGAGCAAGCCTTGCAAACCGCGTTTGACGTGAAGATCGATGCGGACGGCAAGATCGAGCCGCAAGACTGGATGCCATCTGCCTACCGCAAAACTCTCGTGCGCCAGATCAGCCAGCATGCTCACAGCGAAATCATTGGCATGCAGCCCGAGGGCAATTGGATTTCTCGCGCGCCGTCGCTCAAGCGCAAGGCGATTTTGATTGCCAAGGTGCAAGACGAAGGCGGCCACGGCCTGTATCTCTATTCTGCGGGCGAGACATTGGGCACCTCGCGCGACGAAATGCTCGATGCGCTGCACACCGGAAAAGCCAAATACAGCTCGATCTTTAACTACCCGACGTTGACGTGGGCAGACACGGGCGTGATCGGCTGGCTGGTGGATGGCGCGGCGATCATGAACCAAGTGCCGATTTGCCG
>JANMFP010000226.1:0-7668 GCA_031378135.1 Variovorax sp.
TCCCGCTACACCTGGCAAGGCGTGGGCCTGATGATGGTACTTAACTTGGCATTGTTTGGCGCCTTGGGCTTGACTGTGTGGGCGATTCAAATGTTGTGGATTCCTGTGTTGGCTACAGGTGTGATCAACGGCATTGGCCACTACTGGGGATACCGCAATTTTGAGTCGCAAGACGCAGCAACCAACGTGAGCCCATGGGGCATTTTGATTGGCGGCGAGGAGCTACACAATAATCACCACACCTATGCGACCAGCGCGAAATTTTCCGTGAAACCCTATGAGTTTGACATCGGCTGGCAATACATCAAAGCTTTGCGTGCCATGGGCTTGGCCACCGTACGCAAAACACCGCCCAAACTTGCTTTGGGTGATGTGCGCCCTGTGGCAGATGAGAAGACTTTGGAGGCGCTGATTGCGCATCGCTACGAGCTGATGGCGGCCTACGCTCGCGATATGCGCGCTGCGTGCAAAGCTGAAATCGCAGCGCTCAAAGAAGAGCGTCAAGCCGATGTGCCTCTGTTGCAAACCGCCAAGCGCTGGTTGCACCGTGACGATGAAAAGGTGCCAGAGTCTGCACTGGCTGATTTGAAGCTGGCACGCAGCCAATACCCCGTACTCGGCAAAATGGCTGAAATGCGCGATGAGCTGCGCCAGATGTGGAGCAACACGCATTTGAGTCGCGAGCAACTCGCCGCTAATCTGGCGGCTTGGTGCAAGCGCGCCGAGGAAAGCGGCATTGCTGCCTTGCAAAATATGTCGCTCAGGCTGCGTGCCGCGCAGGCTTGAAGCTGCTTTCAACCGGCGAATCTGCTGGCGCATAAAAAAGAGGCTCCTTGGAGCCTCTTTTTTGTACAAAATCAGCCTTTAGCCGGTACAAAGTATGTGTAGTGTGCTATTGAATTAATAGTACTAAGACGATGTGACAAGATGGCTTTAAGAGGCGTGTTTAAGAACAATTATTCTTAAACCAATTATTCTTAAACTAATTTTTCGCGCGCAAATTGATCTTGGACGGTTTCACGTTCGCGCATCAGATGAGCTTGCGAGCCATCCACCAGCACCTCAGCAGCCCGCCCACGCGTGTTGTAGTTGCTGGCCATGCTCATGCAATAAGCACCTGCGGAGAGCACCGCCAGCAGATCGCCGCTTTGGATGTTCAAAGCACGGTCATGCCCAATCCAATCTCCACTCTCGCAGACTGGCCCCACCACTTCATACACTGTCTCATCACCCGAGCGAGGCGCTACGGGCACGATGCCATGAAACGCCTGATACATCGCAGGCCGTGGCAAATCATTCATGGCCGCATCCACGATGCAAAAATTCTTCTGTTCACCCGGTTTGAGATACAGCACCTCGGTGATGCACACGCCCGCATTGCCCACGAGCGAGCGGCCAGGCTCAATCATCAAATGCCGCTGGCCAAAGCCGCGCGCATCTAATTTTGCAAGCAGCTGTTGCCACAGATCATCCGCTGCGGGAGGCTGCTTGCCTTCGTAGTTGATGCCTAAACCGCCGCCGAAATCGATATGCGCAATGGGAATACCTTCTGCTTCGATGGCTGTGACCAAATCCAAAATCCGATCCATCGCGTCAAGGTAGGGTTCTGCGGTGGTGATTTGCGAGCCAATATGGCAATCAATGCCCACGACCTTCAAGCCCGGCAAAGCGGCAGCTTGTTTGTAAACAGCAACGGCCCGCTCATGCGAAATACCGAATTTGTTGCCCTTCAAGCCAGTGGAAATATAGGGATGCGTCTTTGGATCGACATTCGGATTGACGCGAACGCTCACCGCTGCAATTTTGCCCATGTAAGACGCCACTTCAGAGAGCACCACCAGCTCTTCTTCGCTTTCTACGTTGAAGCATTGAATACCCACATCAAGTGCACGTCGCATCTCAGCGCGGGTTTTACCCACGCCAGAAAATATCACTTTCGAGGCCTGCCCACCCGCAGCCAACACGCGCTCTAATTCACCGATGGAAACGATATCAAAGCCACATCCCGCCTGCGCAAACAATTTCAAAATTGAGAGCGAAGAGTTGGCCTTCATCGCATAGCAAATCTGAGCTTGACGACCCGCAAATCCTGTCTGATAAGCTGCCAACGCAGCGAGCATGGAAGCTTTGGAATAAATAAACAAAGGCGTGCTGTGCGCGCGCGCGAGATCTGCCACGCGCACGCCTTCGACGCAAAGTTGGCCGTTTTGGTAGGCCACAAAAGGATGACCGGGCAGATTGGAAGAGTTCATAACAGGAAACGATGAGCCTTAGCGCGGTGCTGAAGAAGGAGTTGGTGCTGGTGAGGATGCTGGACCCGCAGGATTAAGCACCTGTGGCAAGGTAGCGCGGTTTTGCGCGGCTGGCTCTTTGGGCAAAACCAGTGCGCCTTTTTGCCCGCAAGCAACCAGCAGTGTGGCTACAGCGAAGCCTACAATCCATTTGAAACTTAACATCTCTTGATTTTACTTGCCATGCCTCATCCTTTGACTGACACCGAATACCTTCAGCGAGCGGAAAGCTTGCTCAGCGCCGTAGAGGCCAGATGTGATCGCATCAACGACACCAGCGACGCCGACATCGACAACCAACGCACAGGCGGCATGATCACGCTGACATTCGCCAATCGCAGCCAAATCATCATTAATTTGCAAAAGCCGCTACAAGAAGTTTGGTTGGCCACAAAAGCCGGTGGTTTTCACTATAAATTTGACAGCGCATCAGGCAATTTATGGCTCTGCACGCGTCAAGGTACAGAATTTTTCTCAGACTTGAGTGAGCATGCCAGCGCTCAAGCCGGCTTAGCACTCGTTTTTAGTTCCTGAATAAATCGAGAATAGATTTCTTCTCTTCTGCTGGAGCAGAGGCAGGCGCTTGCTGTGACAGTGGTATTTTGGGGTCTAGGAGGGGGTCGGAAAGTCCCAAGCTGTTGACGCCGGCACCTTTGGTGAACTCATCGTAGAACCATTCGCCCCCTATGTTGAGTACGCCCTCGGGAGCAACCGGCTCTGAAACTGGCACGCCTTTGAGTGCAGTTTCCATGTAGCTGATCCACACGGGCAGCGAGAGGCCGCCGCCAGTTTCGCGGTCACCTAGCTTGCGTGGTGTGTCGTAGCCGATCCAGCTCACTGCAACAGCCGTGGGGTGATAGCCGGCAAACCACGCGTCAATCGAGTCGTTGGTGGTGCCCGTTTTTCCATAAATGTCGGGCCGTTTGAGCGTGGCTTGCGCCTTCGCCGCCGTGCCAGAGCGGGTGATCTCTTGCATCAAGTTCGTCATGACAAATGCATTTCTCGCATCAATACCGCGCATCGTCTCATCAAGGGGGCGTGGCTTGTGCTCAAGCAATACGCGACCCTTTTGATCTGTAATTTTGCTGATGACAAAAGGGTTGACGCGATATCCACCGTTGGCAAAAACTGCATAGCCTGTAGCCATCTGCATCGGCGTCACGGAGCCTGCGCCAAGCGCCATCGTGAGGTAGGGAGGATGTTTTTCGGCATCAAAACCAAATCGCGTGATCCAATCCTGCGCATTTTGCGCGCCTACGGATTGCAATATACGAATCGAAATCATATTCTTGGATTTGGCCAGCCCGCGTCGCATCGACATCGGGCCGTCAAATGTACCGTCGTAATTCTTAGGCTCCCAAGCTTGGCTGCCTGTCACGCCAGCATCAAAAAACAGCGGTGCATCATTGATCACAGTCGCACCGCTGAAGCCTTTTTCCAGTGCCGCTGAATAAATGAAGGGCTTGAAGCTTGAGCCTGGTTGGCGCCATGCTTGCGTGACGTGGTTGAATTTGTTTTTATCATAATCAAAGCCACCCACCAATGCACGCAAGGCACCATTGCGTGGATCGAGGGCAACGAATGCGCCTTCCACCTCCGGCAATTGCGTGATTTCCCAAGTGCCCTTGGGCGTTTTTGCGACGCGGATAATCGCACCACGGCGGATTTTGATATTTGCCGCTGCATTCGCTGACAAGCCAGATTGCGCGGGTTTGAGACCTTCACCTGTGATCTCTAGTTGTTCAGCATTGCGGCGCATAGCGATGATTTTTTTGGGATTGGCTTCAAGCACGACGGCTGCAAGCACTTCGTCATTGTCTTGTTGCTCGGCCAATGCATCATCTACAGCTTCTTCAATCTCATCTTTGGCTTGCGGAAGTTCGATGAATTTCTCCGGGCCACGATACTGCTGACGGCGTTCAAAATCCATGATGCCTTTGCGCAAAGCACGATAAGCGGCTTGTTGCTCTGCGGCCTTGATGGTGGTTTGCACATCCAAGCCACGTGTGTAAGTTTCTTCGCCATACTGCGCAAATATGAGTTGGCGTACTGTCTCCGCTACATATTCAGCATGCACGCGTGATGTATCAGGGCCGGTGCGCACTTTCACGTCTTCAGCGCGAGCGGCGATAGCCTGTGCTTCGGTGATGAAGCCGTTTTCCAGCATGCGATCGATGATGTAGAGCTGCCGGCGCTTGGCGCGGGTGTAATTTGCCACAGGGTTGGCTGTCGATGGAAATTTCGGAATGCCAGCCAGCATGGCTGCTTCTGCGATGCTAATCGCCTGAAGTGGCTTGCCAAAATACGTTTCGGCAGCGGCAGCGAAGCCATACGCACGGTTGCCCAGAAAGATCTGATTCATGTACACCTCAAGAATTTGCTCTTTGGTCAGGGAGCTTTCTAGCTTGAAGGTCAATAGAAGTTCGTAAATCTTGCGGGTGTAGGTTTTCTCGTTGGACAGGTAAACGTTTCTCGCCACTTGCATGGTGATGGTTGAGGCGCCTTGGCTGCGTGAGCGGCCTAAATTGGCGATGCCGGCTCTGATAACGCCAAGATAATCTACTCCGCCATGGGAGAAAAAGCGCGCGTCTTCAATAGCCAATACAGCATCGCTCATGTGCTGAGGAATGTCTTTTAGTCGCGTGAGATTGCGGTGCTCTTCGCCAAACTCCCCAAGCAATGCACCGTCAGAAGAAAACACTCTCAACGGTAACTTTGGGCGGTAATCCGTTAAATCGCTGACATCGGGCAAATTAGGGTATGCCGTGGCCAAAGCCAGGCCGAGCACGAATACTGCGCATACAAAGCCAGCTAATAAGAGGCCAGTAGTCCATGCGAAAAAGCGCAACAAATGTTTTTGCCAAGCTGGTCTGCTGGAATGTGCGCTTGCGCTGGCGGGGCGAGATGAGGAATCGTCTTGCATGGTTGGACTGGTTGTAGTGTTTGATTATAGGAACGAGGGGTGAAGCCGGGGTGAAGTCAATCGCACACCGTGAAAATAGTCATAGCAGTCGTTTTAACAGCTTGCCATCAGAGCAAAAGCGTGGGATTTTGACAACGCTTAAAAGTATTGGAAAAAGAAAAAATCCTTGTTTAACAAGGAACTTACTGCTAATATTGAAATACTTTCTTAAGTTTCTTACGCCTTTTGATTCGAAATATTGGATCATCTAGGAACAGAACCTGGAACACTTTTTAATTGGAGTTACGCTTGGTCTCGCTAGCCAATCTTTTCAGCCGCCAGCCTGCGCCCCTCGTTGGCTTGGATATCAGCTCATCCAGCGTTAAGTTGGTCGAGCTTGGGCGCAACAAGGCCGGTGAGTGGGTGCTTGAGCGCTGCGCTACCGAACAACTCGAACGCGGCTGGATCACTGATGGCAACGTCGAAAAATTCGACGAGGTGGCCGAGGCGATCCGCAAAGTCGTGAAAAAAAGCGGCACCCGTACGAAAAATGTAGCGCTGGCACTTCCTGCGTCTGCAGTGATTACAAAAAAGATCGTTTTGCAAGGCGGCTTAACCGATGCAGAGCTTGAAACTCAAGTGGAGTCCGAAGCCAATCAATACATCCCGTTCTCTTTGGATGAGGTGAGTTTGGATTTCTGCGTTGTCGGTCCGAGTTCAAACTCGGTGGGTGATGTAGATGTATTAATCGCTGCTTCGCGTAAAGAAAAAGTGCAAGATCGTCAAGGTTTGGCAGAAGCTGCAGGTTTAAAACCCGTTGTTTTAGATGTTGAATCCTACGCTTCTCGCCTTGCGACTCGTCGTTTGGTTGAGCAGTTACCCGAGGCTGGTAAAGATGCATTGGTTGCCCTGTTTGAAGTAGGCGCGATGACGACTAGCATGCAGGTCATGAAAAATGAAGAGGTCGTGTACGACCGTGATCAAGCTTTTGGCGGAGCGCAATTGACCCAACTTATCGTTCGCCAATATGGATTTTCTCCAGAAGAGGCTGAGAGCAAAAAGAGAAGCGGTGAATTGCCAGAAGATTATGAATCCTCGGTGCTCAAGCCGTTCGTGGAAAACATGGCCCAAGAAATCGCGAGAGCATTGCAGTTTTTCTTCACCAGCACACCGCACAACCGCGTTGATCAGGTGATGCTGGCCGGAGGCTCTTCATCATTGCCAGGGCTGACTGAGGCAGTGACTGCGCAAACGTCGTTTGATTGCCAAGTGCTCAATCCGTTTGATGGCATGCAACTGTCGGCCAATATCAAAGAAAACAAAATGCGCCGGGAGGCACCATCCTACCTCAGCGCCTGCGGCTTGGCGATGCGGAGGTTCTTGCAGTGATTTTGATCAACCTACTTCCCCATCGTGAAGCAGCGCGCAAACGCCGCAAAGAAGCTTTCTTTGTATCTTTAGGTATTGCAGCAATTCTTGGAGGCGTGATTTGTGGCCTGATTTACGTGACATACCAAGCACGTATTTCTGCACAAGACAGCAAAAATAATTTTTTGCAAGCTGAGATTAAAAAGCTTGAAAATGAAATCAAAGAGGTATCTACCCTGCAAGCAGAGATCGCATCTTTGCGTGCGCGGCAGCAAGCCGTTGAATCGCTTCAAGCTGATCGCAACATGCCTGTTTATTTGCTCACTGAGCTTGTGAAACAGTTGCCAGATGGCGTGTATGTATCTTCCATGAAGCAAGACAACGTTACTTTGAGCTTGTTAGGCACAGCGCAATCGCAAGAGCGAGTCTCTGAATTGCTACGCAATCTGGCTAACAACAGCCAATGGTTTGTCAAGCCAGAGCTGGTTGAGATCGTGGCGGGTAACGTCAATCTTTCGCCGCGTGATCAGCGTCGCGTTGCAAATTTTTCAATCAAGGTACAGGTACGCAAACCAACAGACGTGCAGAAGCCTGCTGCGGGTGCTTCTGGCACGCCAGTCGCTCCTGCACCTAACAAGGTTTGAGATTGATATGGCTACTAAATCTAAAACCAATATTGATTTTGCAGTTCTGCAGGATAAGCTGACTTCTCAGTTTCGAGGTCTTAGCCCGAATGATCCGTCTACATGGCCAGCCCTACCTCGTTATGGTCTTTGCTTGTTGGCAGCTTTAGCAATCATCACTGCGCTTTGGTTTTTATGGCTACAAGGATCTGCCGATGAGCTGAAAGCTTCTGAGGCTAAAGAAGTCGTGTTGCGAGAGGATTACAAGAAAAAACTAGTGCAAGCTGTCAATCTTGAAACGTTGAAAAAGCAGCGTGAGCAAGTCCAACAATACGTGACGCAACTTGAAAAGCAGTTACCGAGCAAGGCTGAGATTGATGCCTTACTGTCTGATATCAATCAGGCTGGGTTGGGCCGTAGTTTGCTGTTTGAGTCCTTCAAACCAGGCGCAATTTCCGTCAAAGAATATTACGCTGAACTGCCT
>JANMFP010000234.1:0-3296 GCA_031378135.1 Variovorax sp.
TTGCTGCGTGTTGCGCTGCCGCGCTCCAGGCTGATTTTTTGGCCGCGGCTCACGGGCATAGAAACGCCATTGGGCAACACAGGCTTGGGGCTGCGTTTGCGGTCTGCTTCGGTACGGATCTTGGTCGCCATGAAAATTCCAGTAAAAATAACAATAACCCTTAATTAAGCCACAGTTTAGGGCTGAAATGCGCCATCTAGCCCGAAATTCGCTTGGCTTTGTTCACATGCGCTGTACGAGCGAGCGTGCGCAGCACGGCGTTTAAATGAGACACATCGCGCACGTCAATCACAAAGCGCAGATCTGCTGTGGGCGCGCCCACTTCGCTGTCGCGCCCTAAATCTACGCTCTTGATGTCTGCTTCGGCGCTCGCCATCGCGGCGGCCACTTTAGCCAACACGCCTTTACCGCTCTGAACTGTGACGACCACCGTGGTGGCAAATGCGCGCAGCGGCTCGTCGCTCCATTCCACGGCAATGAAGCGTTCTTTGTCTTTTTGCATCAGCTTCGTCGCAACGCTGCATTCGGCGGTGTGCACATGCAGGCCTTCGCCGCGCCCCAGATAGCCTGTGATCGCATCGCCGGGAATCGGCTGGCAGCAGCTGGCGTATTGCACCGTTCCGCCATCGCGGCCATCGAGCACGATCGCGCCTTGGGAGATTTGCTCATGCGCTGTGAAGCGCTCTTTGCTCATGAGCAAAGGATCGGGTTTGATCCCAGCCGCCGACAGCAAAGACACCAAGCGTTTGGCCACAATCGACGCCACACGCTTGCCCAAGCCAATATCAGCCAGCATTTCTGAGCGATTTTGATTGCCAGAGAAGCGCAACAGCTTCGCCCAGAGCGTTTGAGCGGCATCATCTGCCGCAGGGAGCGCATCGATGCCCTCTGAGCGAAGTGCTTGCAGCAGTAACTTCTCGCCCAAGGATTCAGACTCATAGAGCGACAGCGTTTTGAGGTGATGGCGAATTTTGCTGCGAGCGCGCGCCGTGCGAACGAAGCCCAGCCAAGCGGGATTGGGCTTGGAAAATTCTGCAGTGATCACTTCAATCACATCGCCATTTTTCAGCTCTGTGCGCAGCGGCACTTGCTCGCCATTGACTTTGGCGCCCACCGTGTGATCACCCACATCCGTGTGCACGGCATAGGCAAAATCCACAATCGTGGCGCTGCGCGGCATGGCCATGATCTCGCTCTTGGGCGTGAATACATACACCGCATCCGGGAAGAGATCGATCTTCACATGCTCCCAAAAATCAGAGGCATCGCGGTTCTCGTTGTGGATATCGAGCAAGGATTTGAGCCACTGCGTCCCCAGATGATCCGCATCTTGCGCGACAACTTGCGCATCCACACCATCGAGCTGCTTTTGGTCATGCGATTTATAAAGCCAATGCGCTGCAATACCGCTCTCGGCCACCACATGCATTGGCTCGGTGCGCATTTGAAATTCCACATTCACGCCACTTGGGCCGACCACTGTGGTGTGAAGTGATTGGTAGCCATTGATTTTAGGAATCGCAATGTGATCCTTGAATTTTCCGGGCACAGGTTTGTAAAGCTGATGCAATACGCCCAGAGCCGTGTAGCAATCCGTGATGCTAGGCACGATCAAGCGAAAACCATAAATATCCGTGACTTCAGCGAAGCTCAAATGCTTGCTGTCCATCTTTTTGTAGATGGAAAACAGGGTTTTTTCGCGGCCTGAAATCGTGACGGGCAGTTTGGCGTTTTCAAAACTGGCTTCAATATCGCGTTGCACTTTTTGAATCAAATCGCGCCTGCGGCTGCGTGCTTTTTGCACAGCACGCGTGAGCGTGGCATAACGCCAAGGATACAAATGGCGAAAGCTCAAATCCTGCAATTCACGGTAAGTTTGGTTCAAACCCAAACGATACGCAATCGGCGCATAGATGTCCAGCGTCTCTCTGGCAATGCGCGGCCATTTAGCGCGCGGCATATCGTCCATCGTGCGCATGTTGTGGCTGCGATCTGCGAGCTTGATCAGGATGACGCGCACATCGCGCGCCATGGCCAGCAGCATTTTGCGAAAGCTCTCCGCTTGGTTTTCTTCGCGGGTGTTGAATTCGAGTTTTTCGAGCTTCGTGAGGCCATCGACCAATTCGGCTACCGAGGAGCCAAATTTTTCAATAATTTCTGGTTTGGAGATGCCGCAATCCTCCAGCGTGTCGTGCATGAGAGCTGCCATGAGCGCCTGCGCATCGAGCCGCCATTCAGCGCAGAGCGAGGCCACTGAAATCGGATGTGTGATGTAAGGCTCGCCATTGCCCCGCATTTGGCCCAAATGAGCTTCATCGGCAAAACGATAAGCGCGGCGAATGCTCTCTACATCTTCTGCGGGGAGGTAATCTAACTTAGCAGTGAGCGCAGCAAAGCTAGCCGCAGCTGCATTGGCAGACTCGACGGCTGATTTCGGGCTTTTGGCAGACGCCTTGGCTCGGCTGGGTTTCAATACTGCACTCATGACAATCACATAGTATCAAGAGAAGCAATTTCCATGCGCACGACGAGCAAAAATAGCGCATGAAAAAAGTGCATGAGAAAAGCGCATGAAAAAAGCGCCATTGAGGCGCTTTGTGTATCAGAGCAAGGTCAGCTCGGTTAGATCGATACTTTTTTCAGCATTTCTGTACCGATCTTGCCAGCTGCGATTTCGCGCAAAGCCGTGACGCAAGGTTTGTTTTTGCTCTCGATCTTTGGCGTATGGCCTTGGCTGAGCATGCGGGCGCGATAAGTGGCCGAGAGCACGAGCTCGAAGCGATTAGGAATTTGTTTGAGACAGTCTTCAACGGTGATGCGGGCCATGGGCTAACTCCAAAGGTAATTGAGCAAATCAGCTCAGTGAATATTCAAGGCGAGGAAGGTGGCAGCTTTTGCTCTGCGCTGGGCGACGAATTTCAGCCTTTGCGCAGAAACGATAGCTTTTAAATCGAACAAAGCGCGTTCAAATATCTCATTGATTATAACGAAATCGAAATTTCGAGCTTGCGAGATCTCATCGCGTGCGTTTTGCATGCGCAACTCGATGCTGTCCGTGCTGTCTTCTCCGCGCCGCTCAATGCGCCCACGCAGCTCCTCAAGGCTGGGCGGCAGGATGAAAATACACACGGCTTCCGGGAAGAGCTTCTTGATTTGATACGCGCCTTGGTAATCAATCTCTAGGATCACGTCTTCCCCGCGCGAGAGGCGGCTTTCAATGGCCATGCGCGATGTGCCGTAGCGTTTGCCGTGTACATGTGCCCATTCAAAGAAGGCTTCATTAGCAATCAGCGTAT
>JANMFP010000236.1:0-3417 GCA_031378135.1 Variovorax sp.
CGGCAAATCAAGCTCAGCATTGGCAACGATGGCATCCATCACGGCGGCTTTGTTTTTTGCGATCAAGCGGAATTTAACTTCGCGCTCCAAATTCTTCTTGATGTCTGCGCGCAAACCAGCAATCGTGCTGTCGGTGATGCCTAGTGATTTCGCAAAAGCTTCGTTCACTTCGGGCAGATGCTGCGCTTCGAGTTTTTTCACGGTCACAAGGAAGTCTGCCGTTTTGCCGGCAACATCTTGGCCGTGGTAATCGGCTGGGAAGGCGAGCGGGAAGGTTTTGCTTTCGCCGAGCTTCATACCGCGAACAGCGGTGTCAAATTCCTTGAGCATTTGGCCTTCACCGACCATGAAGGCAAAATCATCGGCCTTGCCGCCTTCGAATGGCTCGCCATCGATCTTGCCGACGAAATCAACCGTCACGCGGTCGCCCTCGGCCACGCCATCGGATGCGCCACGCTGGGCGAAGGTGCGGCGCTGCTTGCGCAGGATATCAACGGTGCGATCAATCGCGCCTTCTGTGACTTCTGCCGTGGTTTTTTCGATTTCAGCGGAGCTCAAATCGCCGATTTTGACTTCCGGGTACACCTCAAAAACAGCATCAAAGTTCATTTGGCCTTCGTCAGCTTTTGTCTCGGATTCCGAGATTTTCAAGCCACCAGCGACGCGCAGATTTGCGTCGTTCGCAGCTTGCTGAAAGGCCTCGCCCACTTTGTCGTTGACCACTTCGTAATGCACGCTGTAGCCATAACGCTGCGCCACGATGCTCATGGGCACTTTACCGGGGCGAAAGCCATCAATTTTGACTTGGCGCGCGAGCTTGCGAAGGCGTGTTTCGACCTCGTTTTGCACGGTGCTCATAGGCAGCGTCAAGGTCATCTTGCGCTCAAGTTTCTCTAAGGTTTCAACGGCGACGGCCATGATGGATCTCTTTAAACAAAAATGCTGGTGCGCGGGGGGGGACTCGAACCCCCACAGTGTTGCCACCGTCAGGACCTAAACCTGGTGCGTCTACCAATTTCGCCACCCGCGCGGTTTATTGATCGCACATTCTGCCGGAGCCAAATGCGCAAATGATTGATAGCCCACGATTTTAACCTGCGTTCGCGCGTTGCCCTGAGTTGCAGCCTGCTCAAAAGGCTCCACAATGCATACAAGCCTCTCGAAAAAGCTTTCTTGCTCAACAACACATCCATTATTTTATGAAAAATGCTCTGATTTTTATAGCAATTTGCGCAGCATTCATGCCGGCTATGGCGCAAAAAGTGGCTTTATCTGGGGTGATGGGAAGCAAAGGTTTGCTGGTGATTGATGGCGCGGCGCCTAAGCTGCTGGCGGCTGGCGAGACGCATGCGGGCGTCAAGTTGATCAGCGCTTCGGGCGATCAAGCGGTGCTGGAGATTGGCGGCAAGCGATCGAATTTGCGTGTGGGCGATGCGCCGGTGAGCTTAGGCGCAGCGGTAGGCTCAGGCGGTGGCAACAGGATCACGCTGCCAGTTGGCTCGGGCGGGCATTTCATGGCCAACGGCACGATCAATGGCCGCGCGATTCAGTTCATGGTGGATACGGGCGCGACAGCTGTTGCACTGGGCATCAATGACGCACAGCGCATGGGGATCGATTTTCAAAAAGGCCAACCTGTGCGCATGAGTACAGCCAATGGCGTGGCACAAGGCTGGCGCGTGGTGCTCAATTCAGTGCGCATTGGCGAGGTAGAGATCTACGACGTCGAGGCTGTGGTGGGCCCGAATATGCCATTTGCGCTGCTGGGCAATTCTTTTCTCAGCCGCTTTTCGATGAACCGAAGCAGCGATGTGATGGTGTTGGAGCGACGCTATTAAAGTGACGCTATGGAAGTGACGCTCTTTAGGCAACAGTGTTTCATGAAAGTATCAATTTAATAGCACGCCGCGCATATTTCATGCCGGCTAGGTGCTGATTTGCTTACTTTTTCTCGCCTAATTTTGGTTCTTTGCCTTCTAGCAAGCGATTGATATTGTCTTTGTGGCGTAGCGCCAAAATCAGCGCCATCACGAAGATAGCGGCTAAGACGGCTTTGGAGGTGTACCACGGGCCGCGATCCCCGAGCAGGTAGAAAAACGTGGCAAATGCGCCTGTAGCGATGGATGCCAGCGAGACCCAGCGGAAGAAAAACAAAATGATCGCGAAGGTGGCCAGTGCCGCGAGGCCCAGCAGCCAATCGATGCCAAAAAGCACACCCGCTGCAGTGGCCACGCCTTTGCCGCCTTTGAATTTGAAAAACACGGGCCACACATGGCCCACGAATGCAGCAATTGCTACCATGGCCAAGGTGCCATCGCCCAAACCAAAATCTTTGCCAAACATTTGCACCAGCGCCACCGGCGCGTAGCCTTTGAGCGCATCGAGAGCGAGCGTGAGAATAGCTGCAGGCTTGGAGCCCGAGCGCAGCACATTGGTGGCACCGGGGTTTTTGCTGCCATAGGTGCGCGGATCAGACAGGCCGAATGCTTTGCTCACGAGCACGGCGAAGCTGAGCGAACCCATCAGGTAGGCCAGCGCGGTGGCGAGGATGGCGTAGGCGATGTCCATGGTGTTTTTCCGATTTTTTACTGTTTTTAAGGCTGTATTTAAGACTGTTTTAAGCAGATCGCCGGCGCATTTATTGCTCGGAGTGCTCACTTTTTGATAGTATAGCAGGCGCGGCTGTTGCAGGCAGCGTAGCGGGTGCAGAGCCCGCCGGCGGCGTCTGCCTAGGAGGTTTGGGTCGCAGCGGCTTGGCGGTGTGCACGATCTGCGTGGCTTTGTCCATCTGGCCGGCGAGGAAATGCGGCACGGCTTTGAGGCTGCGCGTAATCGTCTCGTCGATCAAGCTGCGCTGCTCAGCCATCGGCTTTTTCAGCACCCAAGAGAGCACTTCCGATTTCACGCCCGGATGCCCAATGCCAATGCGCAGCCGCCAATAGTCTGCACCCATTTGCGCGGTGATGTCTCGTAGGCCATTGTGCGTTGAGCTGCCGCCGAGCTTGACTTTTGCCTCTCCGGGCACAACATCCAATTCGTCATAAGCCACAAGGATTTCTTGCGGAGCGATTTTGTAAAACCGCGCGAGCGCCGCCACGGATTTACCTGAGAGATTCATGAAGGTTTGCGGCTGCAAGAGCCAAACAGTATTGCCACCCTGCGAAGTTCGCGCCATGAGTCCGTGATACGCCTTCTCCATCACGAGATGAGCCTTCCACTGCCGCGCCAACTCGTCAATAAACCAAAACCCCGCGTTATGCCGCGTCGCCTCATACTCCGCGCCGGGGTTACCTAAGCCTACAAACAGTTTGATCATGGGGTGAGATTATCTCTGCTTCTTTTGCTTGATTTGTTAGCTTAGAGTTTCGCGCGGCTTTTTGTACCTGCGTCGTACCATCGGGCATTTGCCTCAGAAAT
>JANMFP010000256.1:0-10128 GCA_031378135.1 Variovorax sp.
CAACGCTACACCGCTGGGTGGCTGGCCAGAGGCGCGCAAATACAGCAGCAAGAGCAAAAGTACGCCAGCGACCAAAATCCGAGCTGCCATGAAGCCACGCCACAGGCGCGGTAGCCCGCTTTCGCGATCCGACAAATCTAACTCTTGCGAAGCACCGACATTGGCATCGAGCAAGGCGCTAAATCGACTGGTGCCCTCTTGCATCAGGGTTCCTTTTGCTGACGATGTGCGAGGCTGCAGTAATGCTTGGATTTGCCCATCACGGCATCGGTCTGAGGCAGATGCACGCTGCAGACTGCACAGCTCACCATGATTTGCGGTGCGCCGCTGGGAGCATTGCTTTTGCGTTGGGGGGTTGCATCTGAATCGCGGCGATTTTCAGCACGTTCGTCTGCTCGATTCTTCTTCCAAAGCCAAAATCCCAGCATCACCACCAAAATCACGACGGCATATTTCATATCATCCGGCCCGCTGAAGCATGACTTCAAGCACGAAACGCGAGCCCACATAGGCCAAGAGCAAAAGCGCGGCGCTGCTGTACACAAAACGCGCCGCTTTTCTGCCGCGCCAGCCCCAGAGCCTGCGCCCAGCCAGCAGCCAGGCCATTGCGCCCCAAGCGAGCACGGAAAAAATCGTTTTGTGATTCCATTGCCAAGCTTTGCCTGCACCGTACAGTGCATCGCCAAAAAACCAACCTGCGAGCAGCGTGCACGTGAGCAATACAAAAGCTGCAAATACAAAGCTAAACATCAGGCGCTCTAGCGTCATCACAGGTAGGCCTACACTGTTGGAAGACTCCGAGCCGATTGCCCCCCGCATCTGCGCTTCCGCACGATGCATCAGCCATGCATGCACCGTGGCCACAGCCATCAAGCCGTAGGCCGCTACACCAAGCGCGCCATGCAGGGGCAACCAAATCGAGCTCCGAGCGCCCATCGCCGCGCCGGGAAAGATCAAGCCGATCAAAAGTGCCACGCCGCCCAGTGCCGCCAGAGCGCGGCGGCTTTGCAATTGCGGATACAGGTGGCTTTCCACCGCATAAACCGTGAGCACCAGCCAAGCCATCACAGATAGCGCTGGCCCAAAGCCAAAGCGGCCAGAAAACAATGCAAACGCCAATACCAAGCCATGTGCAGCCCAAGCCAACGCCAAACTTCTAGACACAACATGAGGCTGCGGTGCCTTCCCCGTCATCGAAGAAATCGCAGGCACGGCATAAGCCGCCAAGGCCACGGCAGCCAGCACCCAAAACCAAGCGGCTTGAATCACGACAAGTCTCTACTGGATAAAATCATGGCTTCTAGTTTACCTTTAGCAAGCCGCGCCAAGCCGGCTGCTCCCCATCATGGCCTCAGCCCTCTCCGAACGCTTGTCAAAGCTGGTCAAGTCGATCAGCGGTCAAGCCCGCATCACCGAATCCAACGTCGCTGACATGCTGCGCGAAGTACGCATGGCTCTGCTGGAGGCCGATGTCGCCCTGCCCGTGGTGCGCGATTTCATTGCCAGAGTGAAAGAGAAATCCCTCGGCCAAGAAGTCGTTGGCTCGCTCAAGCCCGGTGAAGCTTTGGTGGGCATCGTCAATCGCGAGTTGGTGGCAACCATTGGCGAAGGCGTGAGCGATATCAACCTGGCCGCCCAGCCCCCCGCCGTGATTTTGATGGCCGGTTTGCAAGGTGTCGGCAAAACGACGACGACGGCAAAACTCGCCAAACACCTGATCACCAAGCGCAAAAAGAAAGTGCTCACCGTCTCAGGCGATGTCTATCGCCCCGCCGCAATTGATCAGCTCAAAACAGTGACGGCGCAAGCCGGCGCGGAATGGTTCCCCTCTGATCCTTCGCAAAAGCCCGCCGATATCGCTCGCGCGGCCATCGAATATGCGAAGAACCATTATTTTGATGTGCTCTTGGTGGACACCGCTGGCCGCCTCGCGATTGATGCACAGCTCATGCAAGAGATTCAAGAGCTGCACAGCATTTTGAATCCCGTTGAGACGCTCTTCGTCGTCGATGCCATGCAGGGCCAAGACGCGGTCAACACCGCCAAGGCATTCAAAGATGCGCTGCCGCTCACAGGCATCATCCTCACCAAAACCGATGGCGATTCACGCGGCGGCGCGGCGCTCTCGGTGCGGCAAATCACCGGCGTGCCGATCAAATTTGCGGGCACGAGTGAGAAGATTGATGGCTTAGAAGTGTTTGATGCGGAGCGCTTTGCTGGCCGCATTTTGGGCATGGGCGATATCCTCGCGCTGGTCGAGCAAGTCACACAAAACGTGGACATGGCGGCCGCGCAAAAGATGGCAGAGAAGATGAAGAGCGGCGAAGGCTTCAATCTTCAAGATTTCCTTGAGCAAATTCAACAAATGAAGAACATGGGCGGCCTCTCCAGCATCATGGACAAGCTCCCCAGCCAACTCGCCGGCAAAGCCTCGGAAGCCGATTTGAACCGCGCTGAAAAAGACATCGTGCGCAAAGAAGGCATCATCAGCTCCATGACAGGTAAAGAGCGCCGCAACCCTGGCCTCTTGATGGACGGCAAAAGCAAAGCCAGCCGAAAGAGACGTATTGCCGCAGGCGCAGGCGTGCAAATCCAAGAAGTCAACCGTCTGCTCAACGAATTCCAGCAGATGCGCGACATGATGAAAAAGATGAAGGGCGGCGGCATGATGAAAATGATGAAAAAGCTCGGCGGTATGGGGGGCATGGGCGGGGGCATGAAGGGCTTGCCGGGAATGGGTGGCGGGATGCCTAAGCTGCCGTTTTGAAACGGTTTTACAAACAATCGTTCGCGTAGGGCCCCGGCTTGGCTAGAACGCCTGCTAGGGCAGCCGGGGCGGATGGCTCCATGTCCTCCGGCGGCATCTAGGCTTGATTTGTGTTCGGTAAAGTAATCACGCCGCCTCCCCCGTTACTTACGCCATCCGCCCCGGGTGCACTAGCAGGCTTGGCACGAATCGAGCATTCTTGGCTCCCCACCTCAACCCATGCAATGGAGATAAGCGTAAGAATTCAACGCTTGATTGCCTCCTCAATATCATCTGTTGGCGCAGCGTGAGTAAAAGCGAACAGCTGAATTGTTTGGTAAGCTGGAATGAGACGCGAGCTACGACTACAAAGCTGAGCGCTCAAGAGGTTGACGCTCTTCGTTGACACCAACATTTGCATTAATTTGGATGGCACATGGACGCTCATGACTCTTTGAGAGAGAAAGTTTTCAAAATTTTTGTAGAGGCCTTTGGTGATCGCGCCGCCTTATTTAAAGGCGAATAGCCGCCAGACAAGCCAACGATATGCTTTCAGCCGCTCTGGCAGAAGACCATGATCCGATGATCGCTGACGAGATCGCATTTCACATGGTTGATTGGGAAACTGATGCCGCGTTTGTAGTTGCTCTGCTCATGTTCCCAGAGCGATTCACGAACGAAGAACTACAGGCCGGAATCGATATGTTTCTCATTCATGTACCCGCACATGTCATGGCGGCCGCTCGACTGGCAGGACACGAACCAGAAGACATATTCAAAGATCAGACGTGAGTCAATGGCTGCAGCGCATCACACGCCTCGTGCCAACGTGAGCGGGTCGCTCGTAACGCTTGATTAGCAATAATTTGAGGCAAAAGTAGCACTTCGCCGGCGTATTTACTGCGCGGATTGCTATCAAATTAGGAATTGAGAGCAGCCTTCTCTTTATCCTGCAGCAAGCGCCACATCACCTTGCCGCTGCCGCTCTTTGGCAGCGCAGAGACGAACTCAACAACACGGGGCACTTTATAGACGGCCATGTTGTCTCGGCACCATTGCAAAATGTCTTGCTCGCTGACTTGCCCCACATGCGAGGCGCGGAGCACGACGACGGCTTTGACGCTTTCGCCTCGGTAGGCGTCTTGCGTGGCGATGATGCAGGCCTCCGCTATTGCAGGGTGTTTGAACATGAGGGATTCAACCTCTGCCGGCCACACTTTGAAGCCGCTGGCATTGATCATGCGTTTGAGGCGGTCGGTGATGAAGAAATAACCGTCTTCATCGACCTTGCCTAGATCGCCACTGCGAAAGAAGCGTTTGCCATCGCGCTCGAAAAACGCTTTCGCGGTGGCCTCGGGATTTTTCCAATAGGCTTTGAAATTCATCGGCCCGCTCATGACGATTTCGCCTTGCTCGCCCACTGCAACTTCTTCCAGAGTTTCAGGGTTGACGACGCGCGAATCGCAGCTGATGAAGGGGACACCTAAGCATTGCTGCTTGGGGCGATCTGTGGGGTTGGTGTGGCTGGGCGCAGCGGTCTCTGTCAGCCCATAGCCTTCGACGTAGCGCAGGCTGAATTGTTCGAACAAGCGCTGCGCCACAGCTTGGGGCATAGCCGCACCACCACCACCGATGTAGACCAAACTGCTCAAATCGTATTGATCAAAACTGGGCGAGGCGAGCAGATCAATCACCATGGTGGGGATGTTCGTCCAGTGCGTCACCTTATGGCGCGAGATCAAGCGGCCCGCTAAATCACGATCCCAGCGCGGCATGATCACCAGCGTCGCGCCCGCATACAGACTTGCATGCATGAGGCTGACCATGCCGGTGATATGAAACATCGGCACGGCAGCGAGCGTGACGTTTTGCGCCGTGCCGTTGCCCCACAAAATGCTGCCCACTGCGTTGTGCATGAGCGAGCCGTGTGTGTGCATGCAGCCTTTGGGCAGGCCCGTGGTGCCGCTGGTGTAGGGCAACATGGCGAGATCGTCGCTGGTGGCTTGCACGCTGGGCAAAACTTGGTTAGATGGCGATGAAAGCAGATTGAGCAACGCATGCGTTTGCGCATCTTCAATCGCTGGCATGGCGTGTTGGGTGAGCAGCCAATCGCGCCATGCGGGCGGCATGTCTTTCTCGGCACCTTCACCAGATTCATCGCCAAAGCCATCACTCATGTGCGTGACGATCACATGCTCCAAGCGATGCTCGGGCGCAAGCGCATTCGATGCAGTTGCCCAACCATCAGCCAGATCAGCCGAGGTGATCACGATGCGCGTATCGGGGTCTAGGATGTAGTGTTTGAGTTCTTCGGCTTTGTTCATCGGGTTCACGGGAACGACGACACAATCCAAGCGCAGAATAGCGAAATGAGAGATGACCAATTGCGGACAATTTTGCATGCACACCACAATTCTCTGGCCCTTTTGCGCCCCTAGCCGGCATAAATGCTGCGCGAGTTGCTCCGCTTTTTGTAGCAATTGCGCGTAACTCACGCTCGCATCAAAGAAATGCAGCGCGGCTTTGTCGGGATAGCGCAGCGCGCTTACCGCGATGTTGTTCCACAGCGAGCCGGCTGGCGGCGTGATTGAGCGCGGCAGGCGCGCAGGCCAATGGGCAAAATGCGCGCTGTGCGAGGCTGCCGCTGTAAGTGAAGCAGGCGAAGAAGGAGATGAAGACAAGGAAAACTCCTATGTATCAAGTAAAACAGTCTCGCTATCATGCATGTTTTATCCACACTCAAGCCGCCATGAAAACCCGTATCGCGCTCAAATCGCTCCTCGCTGCCTCCTTGGTGACATGTGGTTTGCTTCAAAGCGTTCAAGCGCAAAGCAATTACCCAAACAAGCCCATCCGCCTCGTGATCGGCTTCCCCGCAGGTGGCCCGCTCGATCAACATGCACGCTTGCTCACCGACAAGCTGCAAGGCGTGCTCGGCCAAACCATCGTGGTGGATTACAAAGCCGGTGCGGGCGGCATTGTGGGCGCACAAGATGTGCAGAAATCTCCGCCCGATGGCTACACGATCATGTTGGCCAATACGGGCGTGATGGTGATCAACCCAGGCCTCTATTCCAAGCTGCCTTATGGCACTTTGAAGGACTTTGTGCCGATTGCACGCACCGCCATGCAGCCGCTCGCATTGCTCGTGAACCCGAGCGTGAAGGCCAATACGCTTCAAGAATTCGTGAGCTTTGCCAAGGCCAATCCCGGCAAGGTGAATTACGGCTCAGCGGGCAATGGCGGCATCAGCCATCTCGTGCCGGAAATGTTCAAAACCGAAACGGGGCTTTTCATGGTGCACATTCCGTATCGCGGCAGCGCGCCTGCGTTTCAAGATTTGATGGGCGGCCAAGTGCAATTCATGGCCGAGAGCATTCCGCAAGCGGCGCAGTACCACAAGCAAGGCAAAGTGAAAGCGCTGGCCGTCACAAGCCGCGAGCGCAACCCAGCTTTGCCCGATGTGCCCACCGTGATGGAGACGAAGCTCGCGAAGAATTTTGAAGTCGTTGGCTTCTATGGCTTCCTCGCACCCGCGGGCACGCCCAAGCCGATTGTGGACAAGTTATCAGACGCATTCAAACAAGTTTTGGCCATGCCCGATGTGCGCAATCGCATGGTGAGCCAAGGCGCTGATCCTGCCTTCATGGGCGCAGATGATTTTGCAAAATTCATTCAAGCTGAGTTACCCAAGTGGGCAACTGCGGTACAAAAATCTGGCGCAAAACTCGACTGATTGGTTAGACTGTAGGCATGATTCGCCTACGCCTTCAACTCAATACTTTTTTCTCTGGTCCGCAAGCTTGGTTTTACTTAAGCGATGACCGCGGCTATTTGCGCGATGCAGGCATTGAGCTGGAATTTATTGAAGGCGACACAGCTGCCAATGCTGTACCGCGCATGATGGCCGGTGGCTTTGAATTGGCCTATGGCGACATCAATGCTTTCATCCAGCAAGCGGCCCGGCCGGATCAAAGCCACGCGGCCTTGCCTGTCGCTATTTTCGCCAGCTACAACGCATCGCCTTACACCATCGCTGTGCCAGCAAGTAGCGCAATCACATCGCCCGCTCAGCTCCAAGGCAAGCATTTGATGACACATCCCAAAGATGCGGCGCTGGGCTTGTGGCGAGAATTCTGTACAGCAACTCAGATGGATCCACACAATGTGCGGATTGAAGAAAGCTCTGCACCGCATTCGCAATTGGTGGCCGATATGCTGCAAGGCAAATTTGATGCTTTGTTTGGCTTCGTGAATACGCTGGCATCTGCTGCGATTGATGCGGGAATTGATCCTGGCCAGCTGCGGCATTTTGCTTATGCGGATCATGTGCCAGATTTGTATGGCATTGCGCTTTTTGCGCGCGCTGATTTGCTTGATCAGCCCACGCTTTTGAAAAATTTACTCGCGGCTCTCAATCGCGGTTTGCGAGATTGCTTTGCAGATCCAGAAGCTGCCATTGACAGCTTGATGCGGCGCAACCCCCACGCAAATCGCGAAGCGAATTTGCAGCGCCTATTGGGCACGATGAAGCTGGAAATGGCGCACCCAGAAGGTGCGCGCTTAGGCCTTGGCGATTTGGATGATGCACGCCTTGCGCGCAGCATCACACTTTTGGTGCAAGCTGATTCTCAAAAGCTCACGCCCCGCCAGATTTTCAACCGATCTTTTCTTCCGCCTTTAGAAGAGCGCGTGAAGCCTTGATCGATCAGGCTTCATAGCGAGGCCATGAATCAAGGCCTGATATCAAGTTTTTACTGCGATTCTTCAAAGCCTCAGATTTTGATCGCAGAAGCCTTCACGGTGTTGCTGAGCACGGCCACTTGATTTTTCACAAAATCGCCAAAACCCGCTGTACTCATCGGCTTGCTGCTGATGGCCAAATCAAACAGCTTGGCGCGGATCTCAGGCAGCGCCATCACTTCATTGGCTGCGGCTAGAACACGCGCTGAAATATCTGCTGCCAGCTTCGCGGGCGCGCTCAATCCAAAGAAATTCTCCAGCACCAAGCCGCGCTTGCCCAGCTCGACGACAGTCGGCACATCGGGTGTGAGCGGGCAGCGCTCTTGCCCAGTGACGGCAATCGGCACGATCGTGCCCGCTTTGAAATGCGGCACATAAGCTGTGATCACATCGATGCCCACGGGGATCACGCCCGCGATCAAATCGGTGGTCATGGGCGCGCCGCCGCGGTAAGGCACATGCTCCATCTTGAGCCCCAAGCTGCGCTTCATCAGCTCGCCATGGATATGCCCGATAGCACCCGGCCCGCCGCTGCCGAAATTCACCACGCCTGCTTTGGCGCGAGCCTCTAAATCAGCCAAAGTTTTGATGCCCGATGCCGCATTGACCATGATTGCAAGCGGCGCAGAGCCGAGGTAAGCCACATGCGTGAAAGCTTCTAGCGGGTCATAGGGCTGCTTGTCTATCGTGAATGGCCCGAGCGCAATAGGCGTGGTGTTGGAGAGCATGAAGGTGTAGCCATCCGGCGCGGCTTGCGCCACCGCTGTGCCGCCAATCGTGCCGCCGCCGCCTGGGCGGTTATCGATGACCACGCTTTGCCCCAAGCGCTTGCCCAGCGGCTCAGCGATCAATCGCGCAAGCAAATCACTCGATCCACCTGGCGGGAAGGTCACCACAATTTTGATGGGCTTATCTGGCCAAGCAGCCCAAGCTGGCAGACCGTGCAAGGCGATTGCAGCTGCGCTGCCTTGAAGCAAACCACGACGTGAAAGTTTTGTTGAAGAAAGGTTTGAATTCGCAGACATAAAACTCCTTGCTGTGCGTTGTTGCACATATTTATCATTTAGCAAGCGTCGTGCCCACTTTGCGTAGAACAGCGCTTGCTTTGCGCCTTTTTTGCACCCTCTGCATGCTCGCTAGAGATTGCCTGAATATCTCCCTATATGCTGCTTTGGCATAGTGTTTGCTTAAGTTGTATACACTTTATTTGGAGCCATTTATGTCAACTCGCCGCCATCAACTTAAGAATTTTGCTCTCGCACTCCTTGCCAGCGCATCGCTCCTCGGCATGTCATCCAGCTTTGCGCAGAATGCGCTGGATGATGTCATGAAGGCTAAGAAGATCACCATTGCGATCCCTACAGACTTCCCGCCTTATGGCTTTGTGGGCACAGATTTAAAGCCCCAAGGCCTAGATATCGACATGGCCAACTACATTGCACAAAAATTGGGCGTAGGCGTCGAGTTGGTGCCCGTGACCAGTGCGAACCGCATTCCTTACTTGCAAACCAAGAAAGCCGATTTGGTGATCTCCACTTTGGGCAAAAATCCTGATCGTGAAAAAGTGATTGATTTCACTGCCGCCTATTCACCTTTCTTCCAAGCTGTATTTGCTGCGAAGAACGTCAACATCAAGAGCTTTGCGGATTTAGCGGGCAAATCGATCTCTGTGACGCGCGGTGCGATTGAAGACCAAGAGTTGACGAAGCTCGTGCCCGCTGGCGCAGACGTGAAGCGCTTTGAAGACAACAACGCGACTGTCTCGGCCTTTGTTGCTGGTCAAGTGCAGGCGATTGCTACAGGCGCATCCGTGGCGGGCAATATGATGGGTCGCAACCCTCAGCTGGGCACTGAATACAAATTGCTCCTCAAAGACAGCCCGAATTTTATCGGCGTGGGCAAGGGTGAAGACAAACTGCGCCTGAAAGTCAACGAGATCATTGCTGAGGCGAAGAAGAATGGCGATATCGACAAGATGGCCAACAAGTGGCTCGGTCGTCCCGCTGGTGAATTGCCTAACTAATACCCCCCTATGACGGCCCAAAGGCCGTCTTCCCCCAAGGGACGACACCACTGGACTGGCAAAGCCACGACATTGACAACCCCCCTGTGCCAGCCTAACGGCTGTCTTCCCCCGAGGGACGACACCAGTGGACTGGCAAAGCCAGATCCAAGGTCTCTGCTTGAAAAGACACGTCTACATAACTTTTTTTGCATTCAATGATCGAATTTGACTTTCTCGCTGTGCTCGCTCAGTGGCAGCTGCTTGCCAAAGGCATCGCTTGGACGCTGGGGTTGACTGCTGTGTCTACGGTGCTGGGCGTGTTGCTGGGCATCGTATGCGCATGGGCGCGGGTGCATGGCGCGATGTGGATGCGGGCAGCGGCGAGCACCTATGTGGAGCTGATTCGCAACACGCCGTTTATCGTGCAGCTGTTTTTTGTGTTTTTTGGTTTGCCCGCCATGGGCGTGAAGCTGAGCCCAGAGACGGCCTCCATCATTGCTATGGTGATCAATCTGGGGGCGTATGCCACGGAGATCATTCGTTCAGGCATTGAGGTGACGCCGAGAGGGCAAATTGAAGCGGCGCAGAGTTTGGCGCTTGCTCCGAGGCAGATTTTTGTTCGCGTGGTGTTGCC
>JANMFP010000258.1:0-1549 GCA_031378135.1 Variovorax sp.
TGGGGCATCATTTTTTAAGCTATTTTGACCGGTAGCCGGCATAGAATCTGCGCGGGGTGCTATTGAATTAGGAGTATCAGATAAAGAGCCACGCGCTAAACCGTGCTTTGCCAGCAACTCATTCACCGCTTTCGCCTGCCCCAGCGTGCGCACGAAGGGCACCATGATTTCTACGTTGGTTAATCCCATGTCGTTCCTCACGCGGCGCAGGGCTTCGCATTCCATGGCGAAGGCTTCACCAAATTCGGCACTGATGTAGCGCGCCGCGCCGCGAAAGCCGAGCATCGGGTTTTCTTCTTCAGGCTCATATCGGCTGCCGCCGATGAGTTTGCGGTATTCGTTGCTTTTGAAATCAGACAGGCGCACGATCACGGGCTTGGGCCAGAAGGCCGCTGCGATGGTGGCAATGCCTTCGGCCACTTTGTCTACATAAAACGCTCTTGGCGAGGCATGGCCGCGCGCCACGCTCTCTACCGCTTTCTTCAAATCTGCATCTACAGCGGGGTAATCCAAAATGGCTTTGGGATGCACGCCGATGTTGTTGTTGATGATGAATTCCAAGCGCGCCAAGCCCACGCCTTGGTTGGGCATTTGTGCAAAATCAAAGGCGAGCTGCGGGTTGCCCACGTTCATCATGATTTTGGTTTTGATCTCAGGCATCGTGCCGCGTTGCACTTCGGTAATTTCGGTATCCAGCAGGCCGTCATAAATAAAGCCGGTGTCGCCTTCTGCGCAACTCACGGTCACCAGCGTGCCCATCTTGAGCAGCTCGGTGGCATCGCCGCAGCCGACCACTGCCGGAATGCCCAGCTCGCGCGCAATGATGGCCGCATGGCAGGTGCGCCCGCCTCGGTTGGTGACGATGGCACTCGCCCGCTTCATCACCGGCTCCCAGTTCGGGTCGGTCATATCAGTCACGAGCACATCGCCGGGCTGCACTTGATCCATTTCAGAAATCGAATGCACGAGGCGCACGGGGCCGGTGCCAATCTTCTGGCCAATCGCGCGGCCTTCGGCGAGCACCGCGCCACGCGATTTGAGCTTGTAGCGCTGCTCGACTTTGCCTTTTTGCTGGCTCTTCACCGTCTCAGGCCGCGCTTGCAAAATATAGAGCTGGCCATCGTTGCCATCTTTGCCCCATTCAATATCCATCGCGCGGCCATAGTGCTGCTCGATGATCACCGCGTATTTGGCGAGCTGCTCAACATCGGCATCAGAGAGGCAATAGCGATTGCGCTGCTCGGTGGGCACATCAATGGTTTTGACGAGTTTTCCGCTTTGCTTTTTCTCTTCAGCAGTGGCGAACACCATTTGCGAGAGCTTAGAGCCTAAATTGCGGCGAATCACCGCGCGATTGCCGGCCGCGAGCATGGGCTTGTGCACATAAAACTCATCCGGATTCACCGCGCCCTGCACCACCGTCTCGCCCAAGCCATAGCTGGCCGTGATGAAGACCACCTGATCAAAGCCGCTCTCGGTATCAATCGTGAACATCACGCCCGCTGCGCCCAAATCCGAGCGCACCATGCGCTGCACGCCTGCGCTGAGC
>JANMFP010000280.1:0-15786 GCA_031378135.1 Variovorax sp.
CCCTGCACCACCGTCTCGCCCAAGCCATAGCTGGCCGTGATGAAGACCACCTGATCAAAGCCGCTCTCGGTATCAATCGTGAACATCACGCCCGCTGCGCCCAAATCCGAGCGCACCATGCGCTGCACGCCTGCGCTGAGCGCCACATCCGCATGCGCAAAGCCCTTGTGCACGCGATACGAAATCGCGCGGTCGTTGTAGAGCGAGGCAAACACTTCCTTCATCTTGTGCAGCACTTCTTCAATGCCCATCACGTTCAGAAAAGATTCTTGCTGCCCTGCAAACGAAGCATCGGGCAAATCCTCTGCTGTGGCAGATGAGCGCACCGCGAAGCTGGCCGTGATTGAACCGCCCGACAAAGTGGCGTAAGCCTCGCGAATCGCTTTTTCTAAATCTGCCGGGAAAGGCTGAGCCTCCACCAAGGCGCGAATCTCCGCGCCCACCTGCGCCAGCGCGCGCACATCTTCCGTATCCAGCGCAGCCAGTTTGTCATTGATCTTTTTATCCAGCCCGCCGTGCTTCAAAAATTCACGAAAGGCATGTGCTGTGGTGGCAAAACCCGTGGGCACTTTCACGCCTGTGGGCAGTTGCGAGATCATCTCGCCAAGCGAGGCGTTTTTACCGCCCACCGACTCAACGTCGCTGTTTCTTAAGTTCTCAAACGGTACGACCAAGGCGGTCGATGAGAAGAGTGATGACATGGGGAGGCTCCTAAGTTAAAAACCGGTGCATGCGGCGGCGCAGAATCTTGTTCTTGCTTGGGTGCGGCGCGACTGAGATTTGGGTGCATGTCAGCATTCTAGGACGGCTTTCAGGTCGCCAGTATTCAATTTGCCTTCAGAAAGCTGAACGCCCAAATCAACTTAAATAGTCGCCAAATATTAGCTGGAACGACAAATGAAAACCTATTGCTTGTATTGGCAAAGTGACTATGCTGGCGAAAGCCCCCCACACTTCGCTACGCTATGGATAGCGATTTTGAAAAACTCGGCTTTTGGGAACATCAGTTCAGAGTTGATTTTGCCGCTCGCTAAGCCACAACGCAAATTGCTGCCCTACATCGGGGTGCTGCGCCCCAATATCTACCGTTGCTTGCAGCATGCCGAGTTTGCTACCACAGTCATAGCGCTTGCCCTCAAAAGCCAGCGCATGCACAGCCTCGGTCTTTAACGCTTGCAAAATCGCATCGGTCAGTTGAATTTCCCCCACAGTCTGCGTGGAGGCGATCACAGCCAAGTGATCAAAAATGGTGGGCATCAGCACGTAGCGGCCCACAATGGCTGTGGTTGACGCAGTCTGACCTAGGGCGGGTTTTTCAACGACGTGCGTCAATTCCAACGCGCCACTGCTGTGTTGCCTGCCTTCGACGATGCCATATTTATTCACCTCAGTCGGCGGCACTTGCGCGACTGCAACGACGCTGCAGCGAAACTGCTCAAAATGCGCCACCATTTGAGCCAAGACGGGACGCTGACTGACCATGAAATCATCAGCCAAAATCACTGCAAAAGGCTCCTGCCCGACCAGTGGCCGAGCGCATAAGACTGCATGGCCTAAGCCCAATGCGCGATGCTGACGTACATAGATGCAAGCCATGTCGCTAGGCGCTATGGAGCGGGCCAGCGCCAGCAGCTCGTGCTTTCCGGCTCGCTCCAACTCAGTCTCCAACTCATAAGCTGTATCAAAATGATCTTCGACAGCCCGCTTAGTGCGCCCGGTCACAAAGATCATTTGGCGAATGCCAGAGGCGTAAGCTTCCTCAACCGCATACTGAATAAGCGGCTTATCCACCACCGGCAGCATCTCCTTGGGTGTCGCTTTCGTCACAGGCAAAAAGCGGCTGCCCAATCCGGCGATGGGGAAAACTGCTTTTCGGATCACAGGCGCTGCCTCGTTCAAAAAATTTTTCATGATGTATGGCTCATTCAAAGTCATGAGAGGTCGCTTGGGTGCTTTGACAAATCAGCACCAAAGCTTTATCGGGCAGATCGGCTAGAAGAAGCGTCTGGCCTGTCAGGATCATTCGATCAGGTTGGAGCTCAGTCTCGCAGCTCCGCTGCCAACGGATCGTGATGGCCTTACCATCAAGCTTGAGCGCTACCTCAAACGACTGCCATTCCTCAGGCACACAAGGCGCAAGCTTCAATACACCTTGGCGTACCGTCAGGCCAAGTAAATTTTCTAACGCAGCGCGATACAGCCAGGCCGCCGAGCCGGTGTACCAACTCCAGCCGCCGCGCCCCAAGTAAGGCGCAGCACCATAAATATCGCCCGCCACAACATAAGGCTCAAGCTCGTACAAGGCGCCGCGAGTGGGATGCACACTTCGGTGCGCGGGGCTGATGGCCCGAAAGGTTTCCCACGCAAATGTTGCGTTGCCCATTTGCGCATAAGCCATCAACGCCCAAACAGCCGCGTGGTTGTATTGGCCACCGTTTTCGCGCACACCAGCTGGGTAGGCTTGTACATAACCCGGATTATTGGCGGACGCCTTGAAGGGGGGCGCGAGTAGGCGCACCAAGCCCGCATCTGTATCTGTATCTGTGAGTCTTTCTTGGAGAGAATGCATCGCACTTTGCGTAAACGGCTCAGAGGATGCGCCCGACAACACCGACCAAGCTTGCGCGATCAAATCGATTTGACACTCATCGCTGCTCGCCGACCCTAAGGCAGCCCCGTTGTCAAAGAACGCTCGCTTAAACCAATGCCCATCCCAACCATGCGTATGCAGCGCTTGTATCCAGCCTGCCCGTGCTTTGAGCCAATGATCCGCGCGGACGCCTTCTCCCTGAGCCTTGGCCAGTGGCGCAAAATTCTCCACCACCGCGCACAAAAACCAGGCCAGCCAAACAGATTCACCGCGCCCCTCATGCCCAACACGATTCATTCCGTCATTCCAGTCGCCAGTGCCCATCAGGGGCAGGCCGTGCACGCCGACGGCTAAGCTGAGATCAATGGCGCGCGCGCAATGCTCATAAATCGACGCTCGTTCGTCGCTGATGCGAGGAACGTAGTAAGCATCCTCATGCCCTGCTGCAACAGCCGCACCTTCTAAAAACGCCACTTGCTCATTGAGTATGGATGTGTCTCCCGTCACGTCAATGTAATGCGCACAGGCGAAGGGTAGCCACAGTAAATCATCACTAAAGTGGGTGCGCACGCCGGCGCCACCGGGTGCGTGCCACCAATGCTGAACATCGCCTTGCGCAAATTGCCTAGAAGCATTCAGCACAATTTGATCCCTCAGTCGCTCAGGCGCCACCACGGCAAAAGCCATACTGTCTTGCAGCTGATCTCTGAATCCCGATGCGCCACCCGCTTGGTAGAAGCCTGCTTTGGACCACAAGCGCGAACTCAATGTTTGGTAGAGCAACCAGCGATTGATGAGTCCATCGAACAAAGGATCCGGCGTACTGACTTGTATCTGACCGAATAAATCATTCCAAAAACCCTTCACGTCGGCCAGAGCGTGCATAACGTCTTTTGCCAACCACGCCTTGACCGATTGCTCCGCCTTCTCGGCGCTGGCGGCATGGCCGAAAATGAAAGTGAATGCAAGTGTCTGTCCGGCGGCAATGCTAAAACCCGCCGCAACGGCACCACAAGGATCAAGCGCGCTGCCACTGCGTTGCCCCAACACAGATGGAACATTGAATTGCCCAAGCGCATCGAAAAATTCATTGCGATCACAAGTCCACTGCGCATCGCTTGATAGCCCCGCTAAGGCCAAGTAAGCTGTGCTGCCGCCAAAACTAGCGCTGCTCTGGCGTTGCAGCGCCATCACAGCAGGTAAGCCTGGCAGCTTCCAAGTGGTCACTGTCCGCCGTGCATCTTGAGTTTCGCCCATCTGCCATTCGGCCAAGGCGATAACTCGCAGGCGTCTTGTTCGATCACCTTGGTTATGCAGTTCGACATGAATCAGCTTCACAGCATCATCACGGTCAGCAAAAAACGTGGTGCGCGAACTGAGTTGATCGTGCATGCCCTCAAAAATACTATAGCCTTGGCCATGCCGTACCCGGTGAGTAGATGTTCTTTCACCTGTTGCTCTCGAGAGATGCCCCGGCATTAGTTGCAAAAACTGTGAGCTTTCCGTGTCTTGCAACAGGTAGTGTTCATAGCAGGGATCTAGGACTGGGTCATTGCTCCAAGGCGTGATCTGATGCAATCTGCTATTGGCCGCCCATGTATAGCCACCGCCCGCCTCCGAGACTTGAAAGCCAAATGATGCATTCGCAATCACGTTAACCCATGGCCGCCTTGGCCGCTTATGCGCGTTGATCTCGAACTGGAATTCTCCAGTCGTGACATCAAAGTGACCCCAGCACCTTTGTTCAGCCGTTGTCAGGTTTTTTTGGGCCATGACGATTTCACGTTGCGCGGCGCCAGAAGTTCGTTGACCCAAAGGTTTAAAAAAGCTTTGCGTGAACCATGCATCCTTCAGCTCAGCCACCTGAGCTTCGATGGGCCTACCATCTGCGATCAAAACCACCCGCGCGAAAGCGAACAGGGCGGATTTTTCAGAAGGCGAGATATCACTCTCGCGCAACAAGTAAAAGCCAGTGCGGTTTAAGCCTGGAAAACTGTGTTGTACCTTCTGAATGAGATGGTCACGCTGAGCCGTGATTTCATGCTGCAGGGGGGAGAGGTAGGAGCTGTCTTCGCTGTTGAGCACAACCACATCAACGGATAAAGCGCCAAAGCTCCACCATGGCTGGGCACGCAGGAGTGATTGCACCAACCCTAAGCCCTCAGCCGAATGAATGCGCACTAAGACCATCGCTTTGTCGCCCGAGATGCCTAATCGCCACAGGCAACTCTGATCAACCAAGGCAGTGGTGGGCCTAGACAAATTGTGAGCTCGGGGCGCGGTGTACATCAGTGCGGTAGTCAAATCTTGCAAAGCTGCGTTTTCTGCCGAATCAATTCCTAAATCACGCAGCCGTACTTGAGCAAGGGTGGCCGCCATGCGCGCGGCGCGTTCAAGATGCATGGGTTGCAGGTACTTGTCGATACGCGCTGCAAGCTCGCTGCTGCTGCTTGCTACAGATGTCGCAAAACTCAACCTTGCAACGCCTCCAGCAGGGATGCGCACCTTGACGCGCAGACACGCCACAGGATCCAAGCCATTGATTGGGGAGGTGGCGTTTTCCCAAGCTTGCGCCTGCATGGCAGGATGGGTGCGGCTGTGGTTACGGCCCAAGAAAGTACGGCGATCTGCGATGCAATCCAGCGACACAATATCTGCTTCGGCATTCGCCAGAAAATGCGCTGCTGACACTGACGCATCACCTTGCAGTCTTGGACGACGATTCATCAGCAAGGCACGCCAAGCTTCGTGCCAAACAGTTTCAACAAACAGATTGGAAAACGCGGGATGCGCCGCATCGGCTTTGGCGTCAGTCAATACGACTTCAAAGCATGACAGCACGTCATAAGTTACCGGAGAACGCAACAGATTCGTTATGACGACAGTGCGTATTTCGACATCATCCTCAGGGCTGACAAGAACGGTCATACGGACATCTAATGCGGCTGAAGTTGCATCAAACTGCACACGATCTGCCATGAAGCAGCAGCTGTAATCCCAATTTGGATGCGCTGCTGGACGCGAGGTGATGGAATAGGCGGCTTGGCTTTTTCGGACGCCATCCGCTTCATCACTGGCTTTGAGGTAAACGAAGCTTCCATATTCGTCACGCAGTAAATCATCTCGCCATCGGCTGATGTTGATGCGAAAATCATCGCGCTGCCAGCGACTCACCCCGGCACCATTGGCGCGCAGTGCGACGCTGTAACAGCCATTGGAGAGCAAATGCGTGGGCTGCCACTGAAGACTTCTTGGATCAAGCGCGCGCGGTTGCAGCGCGCTAGCTGTTGTGATGTCGTCAAAGACGGGCACGCTGCGCGGGTTGACAGTGCCGATCATTTGCCTGGGGCATCGTTCCTGGAGCAAACTCTCATAAGCGGCCACAAGTGGCACCGCAGCAAACCAGCGCTGAACGGCTTGCGCACACAGCAGGTTGCACAAAGCGACTAATGCCATGCCCTGATGATGGGCCATATGGTTTTTAACAACGCTGTATTTTTCGCCGTGGGGTTGGCGAGCGGCAGTAAAGTCAATCGCATCCATGAAGCCGTATTCGCCTCGCGCATTCAATTGCTCCATGCGCCTTAGATTCACCACGGCTGCTTTGGGCATCACCATCGCTGCCATGATCGCAGCATATGGGGCAACCACGCGCTCTCCGCTGGGCGTGCGCCTGAGTGCTAAGCGCGGTACGCCGAAAGGCGCGTATTGGTAAGCCAAGGAATGATCTTGCGCAAAATAAGCCGACTCAGACACGCCCCAAGGCAAACCCTGTGCATCACCAAAAATTTTCTGCTCCAACACCGCAGCTAAACCAGATGAAGCGAGCAAACCGCGCTCAGGCTCACGCATCACCAAGGAAGGCATCAAGTATTCAAACATCGATCCAGACCACGATTTAAGGCCAGGCGTGACACCGCTCGACAAAAACGTACGCCCTAAGGCGATCCAATGACGCTGAGGCACATCGCCCTTAGCGATAGCCACAAAACTGGCCAGCCTAGATTCAGACGCGAGCAGGTCGTAATAACTGGCATCTAGCACTTGGTCATGCACACGCAAGCCAATATGAAAGAGGTGCCGCTTGGGGTTGTAGAGGCAAGCAAAATTCATCGCTAGGCACAAGCGCTGGCATTGCGCAGCGATGTTTTGCAATTGCCGCTTTTGCACATCCGTGCTGCTGGGATCACGCATCATGGTCTCGCACGCACCGCTGATCGCAAGCAAATGACCAGCAAGGTTGCCGCTATCTACGGTAGACACATATTCAGGCTGCAAGACCTGCAAGGTTTGTGTGTGGTACCAATTGAATAGATGACCCGCGTACTTCGGTAATTTTTCTACTGTATCCAGTGTCTGCTGCAGACGCGATATGGCCTGCTGTGTTGATACCCAGCCAAATTCACGCGCGCAAATCACAGCGAGCAAATACAGGCCAATGTTGGTCGGGGATGTGCGGTGCGCCAACACGGGCTCCGCGTCGAACTGCAAATTATCTGGGGGTAAATGGTGATCAAGCGGCGTAACACAATGCTCAAAAAACCGCCATGTGTCTTGCGCAACATCGCGCAGATAAGCTGTGTCGCTGGTATTGAGCTGATGCATCCTAGGTTGACTGCGTGGTCTGCTCACCCACCAAGCCAACACTGGGCTGAGCGCCCATAGCAGAAACAAGCCTGCACCTGCCAAGGAATCAGGGATCGACACAAGCGCCAGCAAGCCCAGAAGAATACTGATCACTGAAGAGCCTAGATGCGCGAGCACGAAGGAGCGCAATGTGTACTGCGCCGTGCTTTGTGCTTGGGCTGCGGTTGTCCATTGCAGCAAATGCTGACGACTGACGCTCATTCGCCACAGGGCACGCAGGATCGCGTCAACGTACAACAATGATTGGTGAAACAACTGGGTGAATCGCCATATAGCCGCAGCCAACGAACGCCAAAGAGTGCCCACGCCAACGTAGAAAAAATGCGAAAGAACAATGCCCCGCCTGCTCGGCACAAGTTCTGACAACGCACCAAGTGCTGGCCCCGTCAGGAGCGCGGCAATGACCAACGTAACAGCTTTAGTGAGCGGAATCGCTTGGGTAAAAATCACCAAAATCAGCAACGCGAGACAGGCAGGTATCACCAGCGCACGGCGTAAGTTATCGACCATTTTCCAGACGCCCAAATGGTCAATGCCGTAACGCTTGGCTTGCAGCATCAAAGGCAATAACTGCCAATCGCCTCGCGTCCAGCGATGTTGGCGCGAATCATCGACACCCGGATGATGCGGCTGTCCCTCAATCAACATGACGTCGCTGATGTAGGCGCAGCGACTGATATTTCCTTCCAACAAATCGTGACTCAATATCGACTCATCGGCAAATCGCCGATCCAGCACGGCGAAAAGTGCCTTGACATTCAGCAAGCCCTTGCCGGTAAACGAGCCTGCACCAAACAGGTCTTGATAAAGATCGGATGAGCCGTTGCTGTAGGGGTCAATGCCACACTGGCCTGCAAACATGGCGTGAAATAGCGTGTTTTCCTTGCTGGTGGGAAGCGGTGTGATGACGCGAGGTTGCAAGATGCTGTAGCCAGAGACCACGCTCTTTGCGTCAGCGCCCAGTTGTGGCCTGTTCAGTGGATGCGCCGCGATGGAGACTAATTCGCGCAGCGCTGTTGGAGGCATATCCGTGTCAGCGTCCAGCGTAACGATGTACTGAATGCCGCTAGCCAAGCGCGCACCCTGCGAGAAGATGAAACCATCCTTGCTATCGTTGTGAGGTGAAGTGCCGCTGGCAGCGCTGGCAATCAAGCGTATCAACGCTTCCAGTTTGCCGCGCTTGCGCTCCCAACCGATCCACTTGCCTTCGGTACGGCAGCAGGTTCGTCGCCTATGAATCACCAAAAAGCGCGGCACGCCAGTTTCAATGGATGGGTATTCATCATTCAACGCGGCGATTTGTTTGTGTGCTTCATCAAGTAGCGCACCGTCGGCCTCTACACTGGCTTGACTTGCATCGGCCCAATCCGAGAGCAAGGCAAACTGCGCGTTGGTTTCCCGGCTTGCAAGCCAATGCATGCGCAGCTGTTTCGCCAGGTCGTAGATGGCGGCGGTTGATGTCAGCATGCAAGGCATGACCACCAGCACGCGATGCTCCTTTGGAATGCCCGAGGTGAAATCCATGCGTGGCAATGATGTCGTCTCCCATGATTCGGCAACCACTCTGTGAATCACGGCAGCCACAGCTTCTGAGGCCGGCCACATCATTAAAAACAATGCGGCCCAATTGAACCATTGCCATTGCGAGAAATAACTCATCTGCCTGCTGGCCAACGCAGCAAGGGCAAGCGTTCCAAACAACAGCGTTAGCAAGTAGATGCACAAGCGCCGCTGGGGCTTGTCGCTCCACCCATAGCCCGCGCGTCCATAGCGCGGCATAGGCGCGTTCGTTGGCTCTATCAGCGCTGCAAGAAAAGCTTGATAGCCCGGGCCCAGCAGATGGTAGGCAGCAGATTTTGCCCCTTGGTCGACGACATCGCCGCTGGCATGTGTTGCGATTTGAACCACGGCTTGAGCAACTGCTAGCTCTGATCGGCCGCTCTGGCGCGCCGCCTTCTCAAGGGCCTGCGTGATCTGCTGCCGCGTTTCCTCACTCTCCTGCACAAAACTAGGAAGTTGCAGCAGCACCTGAAGCGCACTGCTGACTGGATCAATCAGCTCTCGCCAGTCAATCTGTCCAATCAGACGCAAGCTGTTGATGATGTTGCTGATCGTGAGATTCGTGGCGACCTGCGCCGTCTGATTCTCTGCGATCAAGGCCGGGCCATCTGCACAATGTCGTCGGATCCAAATCGCCAGCATGGCAGATGCATCTGATTCACCATTTTGATCGGGAATACGCTGCCATAGCTGCGCCAAAAAACTGCGCTCCAAGCCCCGCGTGCGCATGCTTTCAAGAAGCTCATTCAAACTGTTTTCTGATAGCGCACCTTGTGCCTCCCACACGGCATGGGCCGTCTCTCGGGCGGCCTTACCTAGAGCAATATGGTCTGCAACGCGGCGTAGATTCTCCAGCAGCACCACGCGCAGCGTGGTTGGCATCGCCCAGAGTTCACCGAGCGTCAGTTGGCTCTCTTCTTGATAAGCATGCAAAAAAGCCGTGAAAAGCGTCGGATCCAGCACACTATCGGCGTGCGCTGTATAAGCCCAAGCAACACCGTAGACGCGGGGCAGTCCTTCAAGGGGTTTGCTCGTGAGCTTAGGTAAATTCGCATAGTAGCGCCGTGGCACACCCTCGTAAATCTGTACCAGTTGCGCTTCCACCAAATGAAAGTTATCCAGTAACCAATTTGCAGCCGGAGTCACATACTGGTCGCTTGGCGAAAGCAAAGCGATGTAATCGTAGGCACGTCGAAGCGCAACAATATTGTCCTGCACGTTTGGAAAGAACGAGACCTTGTCTGCCCATCGGATGCTGGTGCGTACAGGTTGCGCCCGTGCTAGGCTGCGGCCATGCTCCTCAAAGCGCTGCGCGCCGAAGAGTTCGGCACGAATCAGCGCCTCAGGCGGGCCAGGGTTGAGGATCAGAGTATCTCTGGCATGCTTGCTGAGTTTGTCGAGCTGATGAAGTGCTGTGGCTTTCACATCGTTAAGCAATACTTGTCACGGCGATCAAAAGCAATGCCACCATCGCAAAGGTCAGGAGGCGCGGGAAAATCAAGGAATACACGGGCTCCATCGCGACATGCAAACCGAAGAATCGGCTTCGTTTGTCTGCGCAGCTACGCATATGAGATGCCAAAGCGGCGGCATCTGTAGACACAAAATCGTCGGAAGTGTGGTGGATCGTCATGGTCATTCCTAGAAGGGGCCGAAGGTTTATGGGTCGTCAGCCCATCGTAGGTACAAGCCCTAGGTCTGTACATCAGTCAAGACTGTATTTTTTGTAGGACAACAGCCCGTCTGCCTCATGCTTGATATAGCTTTTGGGGGCATCCTCACCAAGCCCGCATGCGTTTGCAGTTGAGCTCACAACCAACCATGGGAAAATCCGACATCAATGAACTAAATTCCCTATGACCAACCGCACCGTTTTCTTCGTCTCCGATGGCACTGGTATCACCGCTGAGACTTTTGGCAATGCCATCCTCGCGCAATTTGAAATGGAGCCGCGGCATGTGCGTCTGCCGTTTATTGATACGCTGGATAAAGCGCACAGCGTGGTGCGGCAGATCAACCATACGGCGGAGGTGGAGGGCAAGCGGCCGATTGTGTTTACCACGCTGGTCAACGATGAAGTGCTTTGGCTGATCAAGACGGAATGCAAAGCACAAGTGCTCGATATGTTTGGCACCTTTGTGCATCCACTCGAAGAAGAGCTGGGCATCAAATCGAACCATCGCGTGGGGCGATTTTCAGATATTTCTAAGAGCAAGGTGTACAACGACCGCATCGAAGCCATTAACTACAGCTTGGCGCATGACGATGGGCAGAGTAATCGCGAGCTGGAGACGGCGGATGTGATCTTGGTGGGCGTCAGTCGCAGCGGCAAAACGCCGACTTCGCTTTATCTCGCGATGCAACACGGCCTCAAAGCTGCAAACTATCCCTTGATTCCCGAGGATTTCGAGCGCGGCATGCTCCCACCATCGCTCAAAGCTGCAAGGAAAAAAATCTTCGGCCTGACGATTGATCCGCTGCGCCTGCATGAAGTGCGCCAGGAGCGCAGGCCAAATTCCAAATACGCAAGCCTAGAGAATTGCCGCATGGAAGTGGCCGAAGCGGAGAGCATGATGCGCCGCGAAGGGATTCGCTGGCTCTCAACCACGACGAAATCCATCGAAGAAATTGCAACGACGATTTTGCAAGAAATCAGCCCCGAGCGGCTCACGTATTGATTCATCTACAAGACATGTAAACTATATTTTTGATAGCAATCTAATCAATATATACGCCGGCAATATGCCGATTTAGCCTGTAAAACCATGAATTCATCTCGCCAACCTTTATGGGTGCTCGTCGCGGCATTTGCTTTTGCACTCATGGGTGTTTGCGTGAAGTTTGCCTCCGCGCATTACAACGCCATGGAGTTGGTGGCGTATCGCGGGGTGGTCAGCACGGTGCTGACCTTTGCTTGGGCGCGCGTCATGGGCGTGCGCTTGGCCACGGAGCGCTTTAGCATGCATGCTTGGCGCGGCATCATCGGCGCGATCTCGCTGCTGGCTTGGTTTTATTCGCTTCAGCATTTGCCACTGGCTACAGCGATGACGCTCAACTACATGAGCAGCATTTGGATTGCAGCCTTTATTGTGGGCGGCGCGCTGATGTATGGCCGGGCTGACAAACAGGGTGCACAGAACTCTTGGCTTTTGGCCACCGTGCTCGCGGGCTTTTGCGGCGTGGTGATGGTGCTCAGACCAGCGCTAGAAGCCAATCAGCTGTGGGCGGGCTTGATTGGCATGCTGAGCGGCATGACGGCGGCGCTGGCTTATTTGCAGGTTACGGCGCTGTCTCGCGCGGGCGAGCCGGAGGCGCGCGTGGTGTTTTATTTTGCGGTAGCGGCGATGCTATTTGGCGCAGTGGGCATCGCTTTCACCGGCTTCTCTAGCTGGAGCGCCACGCATGCGCTTTGGATTTTTCCGATTGGCTTGCTGGCCTCTGCCGGCCAGCTTTGCATGACGCGGGCTTACGCCAGCGGAGCCACGATGCTGGTCGCGAATTTGCAATACAGCGGCATCGTGTTTGCCGCCTCGCTGGGTGTGATCGTGTTTGGCGACAAGTTGCCACTGATCGCATGGCTTGGCATGGCGGTGATTATTTTGAGCGGCATCGCAGCGACTATTTTGCGCAACCGCGCTTTACCCAACACCCCGCCTGAAGAACATTAAGCGAGCATGATCTTGACATACTCCACTCTTATTTCTGTAGCATCTCTTGCAGATTCTATGCCGGCTAACGGCCTATTTGATCCTCAAAAACTGCAAATTTGGGATTGCAGTGGCGATTTGTTGAACCCGCCTGCTGCGCGCCTTGCGTTTGAAGCGGAGCACATTTCGGGAGCGGCCTTCATTGATCTCGATGTGGATTTGAGCGACAAAACTCACGCTACCGACAAGGCCAGCGGTGGCCGGCATCCGCTGCCTAGCCGCGAAAAATTTGCAGCTTGGGTGGGCGCGATGGGCGTGACGCCTGAGACGCAAGTGATCGTGTATGACCGCAATGGCTGCAACTACTGTGGCCGCGCTTGGTGGATGCTGCAATGGATGGGGCATGAGAGAGTTGCGGTGCTCGATGGTGGCTTGCAGGCTTGGGTGGCGGCTGGGGGCAAGGTGCAAGCGGGGCAAAACAGCTCTTTCCCTGATTTTTCTAAGCCAAAATACCCTCTAGCCGGCAAAGAACCTGCGCGAATAGCTATGGATTTAATAGCAATTGACGATGTGGTGAACGCATCACGCACCAGCTCGCACACGATCATCGATGCGCGAGCAGCAGCACGCTTTTCGGGTGAAATGGAGCCGATTGACCCAGTTGCTGGCCACATTTCCGGCGCGCTCAACCGCCCGTTTGCATTGAATCTGAACGAACAAGGCTTCTTCAAAAGCCCAGCCGAGCTCAGAGCAGAATTTGATGCGCTGCTCGGCGGGCGTGATGCGAGCAAAGTCATTCACCATTGCGGCAGCGGCGTGAGCGCTGTGCCCAATGTGTTGGCGATGGCGATAGCTGGCTACCCGCCCAGCCAACTGTTTGCAGGCAGCTGGAGCGAATGGAGCAAGCGTGCCGATTTGCCGGTGGCGCAGGGATAGGCTGAGCTTAATGACGTTCAGTGCGCCAGACCGCTCACCACAGTCACCAGTGCAATACCCACGGCCAGCCAAGCCACTTGCGCAAAGGTCTCTTTGGGTGACAGGCGCGTTTGCAACTGCGGAATCAAATCTGCCAGCGCCACATAAATAAAACTGCCTGAGGCGACGACGAGCATGTAAGGCAGCAGGCTCTCCAGTTGTGCCACAAGCAAGTAGCCAAGTATGCCGCCGAGCACTGTGACGCCACCAGCCAAGCACAGCTTGAGCAGCGCAGGGTTCGAGCTGGTTTCCGTTTGACGCAGCACCACCAAATCGCCCATGTGATGCGGCACTTCATGCGCGAGCACAGCGACAGCAGCCACAAGACCGAGCTTGAAATCGGCCACGAAGGCCGAGGCGATCAAGATGCCATCGCCAAAGCAATGCACGCTGTCGCCCACCAAAACAGCCCAACCGCCAGAGCGTTTGTGTTCAGTGTGATGCGCATGGCCATGATCATGCCCACCATGCAAATGGCCATGCGCATCGCCAAGTGCGTCGCCATGTGCGTCGCCATGTGCGTCGCCATGCTCGTGCCCATGGTGATACAGCTCTGCTTTATCCAGCAGGAAGAAAAAAATCAAACATCCCAGCAATACCGCAAACAATTCTTGCGCGCCCGCCGAGCTGTTGACCGCCTCGGGCAGCAAATGCATGAAAGCAGTCGCCAGCAGCGCGCCGGCTGCCAAGCTGAGCAAATGCTGGGTAAACCGCGAGAGCACGCCATACGTCAACAGCGCCGCCACAAGCACGCTGCCCACACCTGCGACGAAGGTTCCGATCAAGATAGCAAGGAGAGTCATGTCGTTTGGATACTATAAAAATCATAGCTGCCCGCGCAATAAATACGCCGGCTACACACTGATTTTGGCCTAAAAACAAGTCAAAAAACCGCCAAAACAGCGTTTTGACGGTTTTGAACAAGGAGTCAACTCAATTTAGCTTACACGAGCTGTCAAGCCCCCTCTTTCAATTCAAGCCGCACTGCAATACACAGACTGCAATACACACACTGCAAAACAGAGAACGGCGCGTCAAGCCACGCCGTTGGCTTTGAACCAATCGATGCAGCGCTTCCAGCCATCTGCCGCAGGCCCCTCGCGGAAGGTCGGGCGGTAGTCTGCGTGGAAAGCATGCGGCGCGCCCTCGTACACCACGAATTCGCTCTTCTTTGCCGCGGCGCTGCCCGCCTTGAGCGCTGCTTTCATGCGATCCACCGTATCGAGCGGAATGCCCGCATCAGCGCCGCCATACAGGCCAAGCATGGGGCCATGGATGCTGCCAGCCACATCTACCGGATGCTTGGGCTGCAGCTCGGATGCTTGGCCCACCAAGCGGCCATACCAAGCAACGCCCGCCTTCACATTCGTGCTGTGCGCCGCATACAACCACGTGATGCGCCCACCCCAGCAAAAGCCGGTGATCGCCACTTTGCTCGCATCGCCGCCATTGGCACGCGCCCAAGAAACCATGCCGTCTAAATCCGTCATCACCTGCGCATCTGGCACTTTCATCACAATCTCGCGCTGCAAATCCGCCATCACGTTGTATTGCGTTGGATCGCCTTGGCGCGCAAACAATTCGGGCGCAATCGCCAAATAGCCCGCTTTGGCAAAGCGCCGCGCGGTATCTGCGATGTATTCATGCACACCGAAAACCTCTTGAATCACCAAGACCACAGGCAGATTGCTCCTACCAGCAGGCCGCGCCACGTAAGCAGGCACCTTGAATCCCGCCACATCCACCATCACCTCACCTACCATGAGCCCCTCAGAGGAGGTTTTGATCGCTGTTTGCGCCACGGCCGAGCCCGCTGTGGTCGCGTAGCCCACACCCAAAGCGCTGGTTTTGAGCAAAGTGCGGCGGCTGGGAAATTGGCCAGATGTGCTGTCCAAGAGGCTTGCTGCATCCTTGATTGGGTCGGTCGTTTTTAGCACGAGCTGTCTCCATGAAATAATCTACCAGTATGAACCGCCTCATGCGTCCGAGCAAGAGGCTTGGTTTTTTCAATCTCAAGGATCACATCATGCCCACACTCAAAGTCGAAATGCTCGAAGGCCGCACGCCCGAACAAAAAACTGCTCTCGTCAAAGCGCTCACCCAAGCCGTGGTGGAGAGCCTCGGTTCTAAGCCTGAAAGCATCGATATTTTGCTGTTCGACATCCCGCGCCAAAATTGGGCGACCGGCGGCATTCAATGGTCTGAACGCACCTCTTAAAGCTCAATATGACACGTGGACAAAAAACCGGGCGTGGCCCGAATGGCTATTACGTCAAAGGCGAGTTTGTCGCCGATGGCAGCGAGCTCGATATCGAGCTGAAGGCCGAATTCGATGGCAGCCGCTCCAAGCTCAAAGCCGAGAGCGAT
>JANMFP010000324.1:0-1522 GCA_031378135.1 Variovorax sp.
GTTGCAAGCTTTGCATTTAGATCGTGAGGCCAGCAGCATACTTGCCAACGATGCTTCGCGTATGAGCTTGGGGCAATTGAGCACTTGGGTGCAAACAGCGCTGGAAGGGGCGAGTTTTAAGCCATCTTCGCAGACCGATCCTCAGGTCATCATCTTGCCACTGGCGCAAATGGCCGCGCGCCCATTTGCCGCCGCTGTGCTCGCTGGCTGCGATGAGCTGCGCCTGCCGCTGGCTGCTGAGCCAATCGGTTTGTGGACGCGTTCGCAGCGCACCGCTCTGGGCTTGCCTTCGCGCGAGGCACTTGCAGAGGAGCTGCAAGCGGTGTGGGCTTGGGCGATGGGTGTGCCGGTGATAGATGTGCTGTGGCGACAGGCGCAGGGCGATGAGATTTTGCAGCCCAGCCCTTTGCTGCAAGCGTGGCAAGCCGCGCATGCTTACCAATTGGCCAGCGATCCGCGACAAAGCAAAAGCGTGGCGGCGCAGCCCGTGCAGATGCCACGGCCGAGCATGCACCAAGCGACTGATTTGATGCCGCGCAGCTTTTCTGCCAGCAGCTATGCCGATGCACGCGCTTGCCCTTATCGTTTTTTCGCACTGCGCCTGCTGAAACTGAGTGAATCCAAGGAACTGGATGAAGAGCTGTCTAAACGCGATTTCGGCGCTTGGCTGCATGCCGTGCTCAGCAGCTTTCATCTGCGCAGGCCGCACAAGACCGATACTTTGACGGATGCGCTGCGAGATGCTGAATTGCTCGATGCTTGCGCGGCTGAAAAATCCAAAGCTTTGGCGCAAGATCCAAGCTTTGTGCCCTTTGCAGCCTCTTGGCCGCGCTTGGCAGCAAGTTATTTGCTCTGGTTAGCAGAGCACGAGGCGCAGGGCTGGCGCTTTGAAAGCAGCGAAACGGCTTTGGAGCTGACGCTCGATGATGGCTTGAAGCTGCAAGGGCGCTTGGATCGCGTTGACTTGCTTGCCGGCTCTGGCGGGCAAGAGCATTTCGTGATGGATTACAAGACCGAAGGTGCGGCATCGCTTAAAAAACGAGTCGCTGATCCGCTGGAAGACACGCAGCTGAGTTTTTATGCGGCTTTGCTGGGCAAGCCTGCCGTGAGCGCGGCGTATCTTGCCGTGGGAGAAGCGAGCACCGAGTTGATTGCGCAGCCGTTGGTGCGCGAGGCTGTGCCGATGCTGCTGGTTGGTTTGCAAAATGATGCGCAAAGAATAAAGGCTGGCCATGCGCTGCCAGCTTTGGGCGAGGGTGTGGCTTGCGACTATTGCGCGGCGAGGGGCTTATGCAGGAAAGATTTTTGGGCACAGGGGACAAGCGTATGAGCGAGCAAATCGCTGCAGACTCTGCTCAAAGCAGTCAAGCTGCTTCTTTTGAAAGCAGTCAAGCCGCTTATGCCCTGAACGGCCAACCGTGCTCGCGTGAGGCGTTTTATGCCGCCGCTTGCGATCCGCAAAGGCCGATCGTTGTGCAAGCTTGCGCGGGCGCTGGCAAAACATGGATGCTGGTCTCGCGGA
>JANMFP010000029.1:0-2332 GCA_031378135.1 Variovorax sp.
CTTTGAAAAAACCAATCCCACGCAATTCAAAACTGGCTTGGGCAATCAAATGTGCCAGCTCGCAGGTGGCCCCTGCCAATACAAAGGACCGGATATGAAGCTGGCACACAAAGAGATGGATATCAACAAAGCCAATTTCAATGCCTTGGTCGAGGTGCTGCAAAAAAGCATGGATGCGCGTGGTATCTCTTTCACAGCTCAAAACCGCATGCTGGCCTTGCTCGCGCCGATGCATCGGGATATCATCAACGTGAAATGAAAAAGGTCGATACTATGAAATCAATAGCAAATTGTTCAATAAATACGCCGGGTAAGGGTCTGTTTGGTTTAATTTTTGGTGTTTTTACAGCGCTTTCAGCTCATGCGGGCACGGTGCAAGTCAGTGTGGTGGATCGTGAAGGAAAGCCTGCGCAAGATGCGGTGGTTGTGCTGATTCATGCCACGGCGCGCAATGCAACGTCTACTGTGCCAACGCAAGCAACTGTGGCTAACGAGAAAATGCAGTTCATTCCGGCAGTCACCGTGGTGGCCAAGGGAGCGAAAGTGCGTTTTGTGAACAACGATCCTTGGGATCATCATGTGCGTGGTGCGCCGACCAACTCAGTGTTTGCCAACACACCCGAAGCCTATGCCGCAGGCCGCACTGCGGGTGGTTTTGAGCTTCGCTTGCAAGGCAAAGACGATGGCAAACCCGCTAAATTCCAAGATGTCACGATGGATCAAACCGGGCCGCAAACAGCCGTCACCCTGGGGTGCTTTTTGCATGGCTCGATGCGCGGCAGCGTGTACGTGAGTGATTCGCCTTGGGCAGCCAAGACGAATGCAGAAGGCATCGCCACTTTCGAGCGTGTGCCCGATGGTGCCGTGCAAGTGCGCGTGTGGCATGCCGATCAGTTGGTGGATTTGCCTTTGCAGGCTGTCACCGTCACGCCAGCGCCTTTGCAGGTGAAATCGCAATTGCAGGTTGTGCCGCGTCGTCGGCGGAGTTGATTTTTTTGCTTCGGGTTGTGGGCTGAGCTACCCGAGGATTTGACACAACCCGCTCGCCTGCCACGCGATGTGCCCGAAAAAGCCGAGGCCTTTCTTCATGTGGCGCTCTTACCCGCAAGCGACGAGCTCCGACCTTTGGTAGCGATGATGAGTTGGTAGGCCGCGCCCGACCAGCGAAAGTCTTCGTTTTTTCAGATCCATCTCGCAGCGGATTGAGAGATTGGCGCGACGTTACGTTTTTTTAGAAATTTTTGGAGCGAAATCGGCAGGCCGCCGGCGTAGAAACTGCGTAAGGTGCTATTACTTTCATAGTAAGCAACGACGCACCAACCAAACATACCCGCTGCGTGATGGGTCTGAAAAAACGAAGACTGTCTCGGTCGGGCGCGGCCAATCAAGCCAAGATCGCTACAAAAGATCGCAGCTCGGGAAACCATGCTGAGAACGCTAAAAAAGACAGTCCTCGGCTTTTTCGGGCACGTCACGTAGCAGGCGAGCGGGTCGCGTCAAACCTCTAGACGGCCACGATGATTCAACAAAAACCTATTGCCGAGCCGACCGAACATTTGAAGGCAAAGCCTGCGGATAGCTCGTGCGAAACGGGTTGATATCGACACCACCTCGGCGCGTGTAGCGGGCATAGACGGCGAGTTTGATGGGCTTGCAGTGGTGCCAAATATCCGTGTAGATGCGCTCGACGCATTGCTCGTGGAATTCGTTGTGATTGCGAAAGCTGACGATGTATTGCAGCAGGCCGCTTTGATCGATTTGCGGGCCACTGTATTCGATTTGCACGCTGCCCCAATCGGGTTGGCCCGTGACGAGGCAATTGCTCTTGAGCAGGTGGCTGACCAAAACTTCACTCACGGGTTGTTCATCAATAGCGCTGCTGAGCAATTGCGGCGCAGGTGTGTAATGCGTGCATTCCAAATCCAAGCGGTCCAGCAACACGCCATCGAGCTCTCGGACTTTTTCATCGTGAAACGCCTCTTGGCTGATGATGCGCACGCCGACTTTTCGTTCGCCGCGCGGTGTGCCGAAAACGGCTGCGCCTATATCTAGCGCAATGGCTTCGCGCACTTCATCTGCGCCATGCTTGCTGCCGGCAAAGCGCGTGTTGTTGAAGCTGTTGAAGTAGAGCTTGACGCTTTTGCTCTCCACGATGCAAGGCGACTCACACGGGATGATGATTTGCGCAATCGCAATGTGCGGCTTGCCTCGTGCGTTGAGCCACGAGAGTTCAAACGCCGTCCATAAATCTGCACCCATGAAGGGCAATGTGTTGGCGAGCCCGATCTCGGCGCGTTTTTCGGAGCGTGGAATGGGAAAAAGCAAGGCCGCA